>CAINSX010000354.1 GCA_903853185.1 uncultured Opitutia bacterium | reverse complement strand
GTCGAGACCGCGGCCGAGCTCGACTTCGCCGCGCTCGCCCGTTTCGGCACCGTCGGCGTCACCGCCGGCGCTTCGACGCCCGCCTTCCTGATCGACGAAGTCTGCGTGCAGCTCGAGAAGGTGGCGTAAGGGTCGTCGATACCGTATATTGATTTTATTGATGGGTGCCGAAAGGCGAGGGATCGACGAAGTCTACCTCCAGCTGGAAAAGGCGGCTTAAGGGTCGTGTAGCAGGCAGGCCTGGTGGTGCGGTCCGTTATATTAAAATTTAAAAACATAAACCCCCCTTGCTCACCCCGGCGGTGCGGTTAGGTTCTTGGGCAACATGACCCCTGTTGCCCTCGCCTTCGCTGTGTTCATTCAAAGCGAAGCCGACCGGGCTAAGTCGAACGCCGGCAGGGTCTGAGTCTGGCCGTCAAGACCATGGCCACCACAATCAATTTCTTTCAGGCCCAAGACGCGGCGCGCGGGCGTACCGCCAAGCTGATCTTGTTGCTCACGCTCGCGGCCGCACTGGTGATCTTTTCCCCCTTCATCGTAATCATGGCGGTGTGGTCCTTCGTTGTGCCGCACGTGAGTTGGTATCAGCCCGAGCTACTTTTATTTATTTCCATCCCGATGCTGCTCATTGTCTTGATTGGCAGCTCGATCCGTATGGGTGAGCTCGCCGACGGGGGTGGCGCGATTGCCGGTCGACTCGGGGCGAGTCTGGTTTCCGCTCAGACGACCATCCCCGCGGAGCGGGCCTATCTCAATATCGTCGAGGAAATGGCCCTCGCGTCAGGATTGCCGGTTCCGTGCTGCTATGTATTTTCGGGTGATCAGACAATCAATGCGTTTGCCGCCGCGAATGGGCCGGATGATGCCGCCATCGCCGTAACGCAGGGCGCCCTCGTTAATCTCACCCGAGATGAGCTGCAAGGAGTCGTCGCTTATGTGATGGGCCATATCGGCAACGGCGACACGAAGCTGAGCGTTCGCTTCATTGGTGTGGCCGGCGGCCTGAGTGCGCTGGACGAGTGCGGCAATTTCGCCATCAAAGCAGGCACTGGACTCGCACGTATGCTCGGATTCGCCGAAGACGTCCCCAGCGGCTGCTTGCCTGTGGTAGCGCCGGTTTTAACCGTCGTGGGCGGTCTAGTCCTCCTGCTTTTTGTCACGGGTGGCATTGTGATGATTATCGGCGCGACCGGCCCTCCCTTAATCTATGCGATTCAGGCCGCTGTCTGGCGCCAGCGTGAAGCTCTGAGCGACGCCGCCGCGGTTCAATTTACGCGCAATCCAGCGGGGCTGGCTTCGGCGCTTAAAAAAGTCGTACAGCGCGGCAGCGTAGTCGGATCAATGGCGAGCAAGGATCGGTCTTGGCAGAACTTTTTCTTCGCCCCACACCGTGGGGACGTCTTGGACACTGGCTCATTGAGATCCGCTATCTCGAAGCGGATCAAGTTGATCGATCCTACGTTCGACGGGGTGATCCGGCCCCTGTCGCCTTCGTCCGCGACGGGCGGCGTGATTGCGGCCGACCGTCAGATATTGGCCGCCTTCGGCTTCGGCGGCGTGCTCCCGCCCGACCTGCGTGTCGCCGCTGCCGAACCGGTTGGCGCTATGGGCATCGTCCTCGGGCTGATTCTGCGGCAAGACCCCGCCTTGCGCACGCTACAGTTGGCGCAGGCTCAGGGTCTGGCTGGCGGCGAGGTCGTGAAGGAAGCGCTCAGGCATGAGGCGACCTTGCGTGCCTTGCCGGCGGGACACCGCGTGCCCCTCCTCGATGTGGCCATGCCGGCATTACGTCAGTTGTCAGAGGCTCAGGTGGCGGAGTTTGGTCAGGCGATCGATCAAGTCGGCTGCCAGGCTGACGACGGACTCGTGGTATTACTCATCCACTCGTCGATGCGCCGTTATCTTTCCGTT
>CAINSX010000353.1 GCA_903853185.1 uncultured Opitutia bacterium | reverse complement strand
GGGTGGCCGCCTCGAGGCTGTTGCGTTCGCGCGTCGGGATGAGCTGATCGGAGCCGAAGCCCGATGAGGTCTCGGCGCCACGCGGCTGGGAGCCGAGGCCCCAAAGTAGACAGTCGAAAAGGAAGCGGATCATTCGGTGATCGCCTTGATGGCGGCCTTAAAGTCGGCGTTACCTTTGTTCGGGGTGCCGCTGTAGATCAGCTTTCCCTCGGAGTTGAAGAGCAGGCAATGGCCGTCGTGCGGTACTTCGAACGGCGCGTGCTCGATGCCGGCCTGGATGGTGAACTCGATCTTGAATTTCTTGGCGTACTCCGCGAGGTCCTTGGCGCCGAGTCCCTTGCTCCAAGCTGAGCCGATGACCACGACCTTCTTGCCGTGGGCTTCGTGCAAGGCCTCGAACTCCGGCGTCCATGCCGCCGCCCATGAATTACGGTTGGCGGAGAGGGTGCCCATGCTGACGATCGCGACGGCCTTGCCCTTGAGGACGGCTTCGGTCACACGCGGGCCCGTGAGGTGGTTGCCGAGATTGAAGTCGCGCAGGTGGTAGTTCTTCGTGCTCGGGTCCGCGGCGCCCAGCAAGGTGAGGGTGGAGAATAGGGTGAGCAGGAGAGGCTTGAGCATCGGGGTAGGCTCATCCTGTCCTTCGCCCGGACGCAGGCAAGCCCGCGACTCAGGCCGGGCGTTTGATATCGCGCAAGATGCCGACAAAGAAGGCCGCACCGAACAGGCACAGGCTTAGCCAAGTGCTTCCGGGCATCTCCTTCGGGCTTAAGGTGTAGGCGGCGTAGGGGGCTAGCGTCCATATTCCGACGTTGGTCGCGGTCCTGTCTCCGGGGATATCTTTGCGGAAGAAGGTGAGCCCTAGCCACATAAGAGGAAGGATGTTAAGCCAGTAGGCATCGGCTGATGTCAGCCAAGCGTACTCGGTAAGGTAGAGTTCGACGGCGATGAGTATCGTCAGTAGCAGGCCAGACCATGAGAGGAGGTTCTCGGGAAGGGTGCGTTCGCGGGCAGCCGGCACGTCGAGGCGTGGTAACCGCCTCCGCTCAATTATGAAGCGGAGGACGAGTATGAAGATACCGATGTAGATTGCCACGTCTTGTACCAGCTAAACGACCGCTTACTTCTTAAATCCGAAGTACTGGCTGGCGTTGCCGTAGCAGACGTCGGCGATCAGGCGTTCGTTCCAGTCTTTGCGGTCCGGGATACGGCCAGATTCGACGTCCTGGCCGACGAGGTCGCAGAGGATGCGGCGGAAGTATTCGTGGCGCGGATACGAGAGGAAGGAGCGCGAGTCGGTGATCATGCCGATGAAGCGGCTGAGCAGGCCGAGGTCGGACAGCGCGTTCATCTGGTCGCGCATGCCGCGTTCCTGGTCGAGGAACCACCAGCCGGAGCCGTACTGGATCTTGCCCGGCGTGACGCCGTCCTGGAACGAGCCGGGGAGGCAGGCGAAGAGGGCGGTGTCGGCGGGGTTGAGGTTGTAGAGGATCGTCTTACCGAGGGCGTTCTCGCCTGAGAGCGTGCCGAACCAGCGGATGAGGCCGGGGCCCTGGCGGAAGTCGCCGATGGTGTCGCAGCCCGCGTCGGAACCGAGGCGCTTGAGCAGACCGAGGTTCGGGTCGCGGACGGCGCCGAGGTGAAGCTGGGTGGCCCAGCCCTTGGCGTGGTTGAGGCGGCCGACGTGCAGCATGATGAAGGCCGTGAATTTTTCGGCTTCCTCGAGCGTGGCAGCTTTGCCGGCGATGGCGTTCTCCCAGATGGCCTTAGCTTCGGCTTCGGTGCAGGACGCGTCGGGAAGGTAGTCAAGGCCGTGGTCGGAAGCGCGGCAACCGGCGGCGGCGAAGTCGTCGTGGCGCTGGTTGAGGCCGGCGATCAGGCCGGCGAAAGTGTCGGCGCCCTTGCCCGTGGCGGCGGCGAGGCGCTTGGCCCAGGCCTGCACGCGGTCAGGCGTACGAACCTTGAGGCACGCGTCGGGGCGGTAGGTCGGGACGATCTTGGTCTCGAAGCCGGACTTCGCGATCTGGTGGTGCAGGTCTAGCGAGTCGGCGGGGTCATCGGTGGTGCCGACCACGCGGACCTTCATCAGCTTGAGGATGCCGCGGGCCGTGAGGTCACCGTGCTTCAGCTGGCGATTGGCTTCGTCCCAGATTTTCTGGGCCGTGGCGCCTTCGAGGACGTCTTGGATGCCGAAGTGGCGGCGCAGCTCGAGGTGCGTCCAGTGGAAGAGGGGGTTGCGGAGCGTGGAGGGGACCGTCTCGGCCCAGGCCTGGAACTTCTCGCGCGACGTGGACTTGTCGCCGGTGATGAGGTCTTCGCTGACGCCGTTGGCCCGCATCGCGCGCCACTTGTAGTGGTCGCCGGCGAGCCAGATGGCGGTGAGGTCTTCGAAGCGACGGTCGTCGGCGATGTCCTTCGGGCTGAGGTGGCAGTGGTAGTCGACGATCGGCTGGTCCTTCGCCACGCCGTGGTACAGCTGCTGAGCCGTTCCGGTCGAGAGGATGAAATTATCGTCCATGAAGGCCATCGTCGTCGGTCTCGCTTAGATGGACATCGCGGCGAAGCCGCCGTCGACGACGATTTCCGCGCCGGTGACGAAGCTGCCGGCGTCGGAAGCGAGGAGCAGGGAGGCGCCGATGAGTTCCTTGGCTTCGCCGAAGCGGTTCATCGGAGTCTTGCCGAGGATCATCGCCACGCGCTCAGGGGTGAGCACCTTGCGGTTCTGTTCGGCCGGGAAGAAGCCCGGGACGAGCGTGTTGACGCGGACGCCCTTGGCGGCCCATTCACGGGCGAGGTTCTTCGAGAGGTTGTGCACCGCAGCCTTGGAGGCCGAGTAGGTGAAGACGCGGGAGAGCGGCAGGATGCCTGATTCCGAGCCTAGGTTGATGATCGAGCCCTTGCCGGCGGCGACCATCGCTTCGCCGAAGACCTGGCAGCCGAAGATGACGCCCTTGACGTTCACCGTGAGGATCTTGTCGATCTGCGCTTCGTCGATCTCGAGGAAGGGCGTGGGCGAGTTGACGCCGGCGCCGTTGACCAGGACGTCGACCTTGCCGTGCTTGGCGAGGATGCCGTCGCGCAGCTTGATGAGCTCGGCCTTGTTGGTGGCTTCACAGGAGATGAATTCGCCCGAGCCGCCGGCGGCCTTGATTTTGGCGAGGCGGGCGTCGGCCTTGGCGGGGTCGCGACCGACGAGGATCACGTGGGCGCCGGCGCCGGCGAAGCCTTCGGCCATAGCGCCACAGAGTTCACCGGTGCCGCCGATGACGACGGCTGTGCGGCCTTTGAGGGAGAAGAGATTGAGAGAGGACATGGGTCTAGAGTATCGAGTTTAGAGTATCGGGGAGGTGGGGGCTTAGCGGACGACGCGGGCGCCGCCGCCGGAGAGCTGCTTCTCGACTTCCTTACGGGTGACCATCGACGTGTCGCCAGGGGTCGTGGACGCCAGCGCGCCGTGGGCGGCACCGTAGTTCACGGCCTTCTGGGCGTCGTTGTGCTCGAGGAAACCAAAGACGAGGCCCGAGGCGAAGCTGTCGCCGCCGCCGACGCGGTCGAGGATCTCGAGCTCAGGGAACTGGATGCTGTCGTAGAACTTGCCGTCGTGCCAGCAAATGGCGCTCCAGTCGTTCTTCGTGGCGGTGATCACGCGACGCAGCGTGGTCGCGGCGACCTTGAAGTTCGGGAACTGCTTCACCGCTTCACCGATCATGTCCTTGAAGGCCTGGGTCTCGATGTG
>CAINSX010000352.1 GCA_903853185.1 uncultured Opitutia bacterium | reverse complement strand
GGATACCCCACCCTGAAGGTCGAGGCCGAGCTTAAGACGCCCCTGAGAGGCGACCATCAGCTGCTTGAGGACGATACCATTACGCTTGGACTGGTCGGGTTCGCGCACGATCTGCGCTTCCGTGAAGAAGAACGGACGGAAGTCGACCGGAGCAGCGCGACCGCGACCTTCACCGAGATCACGGAGCGCCTGATAATAGGAGACCGACTTCTGGTCGGCCGGGATGGCGGCATCCTTGTAGCGCTTGACGCGCTCGAGGGCCTCGGCGTGGAGCTTGTCGAATTCGGGCTTCTGCGCGATGACCTGCGCGGGCACGAACTGGTCGAGAGGGATTGGAGCGATCGGGTGGAACTCGAACCAGGCGATAGCCAGGGCGACGAGCGAAACCGCGATCTTCCAGAACCAGGTCCTGGATGTCATTGTGTCAGGGTCGGTAAGGGGTGAACGAACTTAGGCCTGAACGATGGCGTCGGCGTCCTTGCCCATGATGGCGGACTTATGGACGGTCATGCGGCCGGAATCGAGTTCGAGGGTCACGCGGTCATCCTTGATGGAGACGACGCGTCCGTAGATGCCACCAGCAGCCAGGACCTTATCGCCCACGGCGAGGTCGGACTGGAGCTTTTCGAGCTCCTTCTGGCGCTTACGCTGGGGAGCGAAGAGCAGGAAGTACATGCCCACGAAAAGAAGGGCGTACATGGCCAGGATGGTCCAGCCACCGCTTTGCTGATCGCCACCAGCAGGAGCAGCGCTCTGAGCCTGTGCAAGCCCTTGATTGATAACAGTTTGGATGATATTCATTGTTCGTATTGTTTGGAAAGCGGGGAAAGGGAAGGTCTGGAGATGCGATTTAAGGGCAAAAAAGCAAGCCCCGGCACGTCCCGATTGGCTTTGATTACCCCGCCGGACCTGTCAGTGTGAATAACTCTCCATGAGCAAGCCTGCCCAAGAGCCGACCGAAGGCTCTTCCCCCGTCCAGCCGCTTACCATGGCGGCCACCATCGCCGCGCTCGGGGTGGTCTTCGGCGATATCGGGACCAGCCCCCTCTACGCCTTCCGGGAATGCCTCCGTAACGGCCTGCGGTATCCCGGCGCCACCTTGGACCAGATCGTCGTCCCGGCCGTCTCGATGATCATCTGGTCCCTGATCTGCGTGGTGACCGTAAAGTACGTCCTCTTCATCATGGAGGCCAACGAAGACGGTGAAGGGGGCATCATGACCTTGGTCTCCCTGGCCAGCAAGAAGCAGAAGGCCGACGAAAAGACCGAGGAAGACCGGACCCACGTCCATTCCAAGCGCAAGCACCGCAGCGTGCTCGTGCTCCTCGGCGTCTTCGGTACCGCCCTGCTCTTCGGCGACGGCGTCATCACCCCGGCCATCTCGGTCCTCTCCGCACTGGAAGGCATCAAGGAAGCCAATGAGAGCCTCAAAGGACCGATCTCCGACCACGTCCTGACTATCCTCATCCCCTCCTTCGCGGTCATCATCCTCGTGGGCATCTTCGCCCTGCAGCGTCGCGGTTCCGGTAAGGTCGGCATGTATTTCGGACCGATCACCCTGGCTTGGTTCGCCTGTATCGCCGCCACCGGTATCGGCGCCTTGGTCCAGCACTCAGCTCAGGCCGCGATAATCGCCCACGCCTTCAACCCCCTGGAGTCCGTCGGCTTCTTCATCGACCACCCCGGCCTGGCGATGGTCATCCTTAGCGCGGTCTTCCTCGCAGTCACCGGCGCCGAGGCGCTGTATGCGGACATGGGCCACTTCGGCCAGAAACCCATCCGGGCTGGCTGGTACGTCATCGTCTTCCCTGCCCTCATCCTGAACTACCTCGGCCAAGGCGCCTGGGCCCTCGCTCAGCCGGCGTCGGAATTCGAGCATGGCTTCAATCCGTTCTTCAACATGGCCCCGAACTGGGCGCAGATCCCGCTCGTCGTCATCGCGACGCTCGCGGCCATCATCGCCTCACAGGCCCTGATCTCAGGTGCCTTCTCGACCACGATGCAGGCGATCCAGCTGAACTTCCTGCCCCGCATGCGCGTCGAGCGCACCTCGGACCAGGAGTCCGGCCAGATCTATATTCCGATCATCAACTGGATGCTCATGGTCGGCTCGATCTATCTCGTACTGCAGTACAAGTCTTCCGAGCACCTGGCCAGCGCCTACGGCATCGCGGTGAGCATGACGATGCTGGTGACGACAATCCTGTTCGGCCAGTTCCTGCGCCAGCGCTTCAAGATCCCGTCCGTGACTGCCTACGTCTTCGTCGCGCCGGTCATCCTGCTTGAAATCGTCTTCGTGTCCTCGAACGTTCCGAAGATTACGGAAAGCGGCTGGCTCCCGCTCGCTGCCGGCTTCCTCGTCTACTACATCATGGCCGTCTGGAATAAGGGCCGCTTGGTGATGAAGGAAAAGATGAGCGAAGGCGAAAGCACGGGCGACTTCGAGAACTTCCTGGACAGCGTCGAAGACCGCTTCGTCGCGGGCAAACTCAGCCGCGTCAAGGGTACGGCGGTCTACATGACTGGCACGACGAAGTCAGTGCCGATGGCCCTCGCCCATAATCTCAAGCACAACAAGGCGCTCCACGACCACATCATCGTCGTGACGCTCAAGGTCGACGAAGACCGCGCCATTGTGCCTGCGTCCGACCGCATCAGCTTCAACACGCGCGGCCCAAAGTTCTGTAAAGTCGACAGCCATGAGGAATTCCCTTCCGTCCTCAGCGTGACGGGTAAGTTCGGCTTCCGCGAGAAGCAGGACGTCTTCCCGGTCCTCGAAGCGGCCTACAAGGAGCTCGGCATCACCCCGAACTCGATGGAGACGACCTACTTCCTCAGCCGCGAGACAATCGTCCGCGCGACGACGGGCTTCTCGCTCAACGCCGTCCAGGAAAAGCTCTTCGAAGTGCTCAACCGTAACGCCCTCTCGGCGACGGCCTACTTCAACCTGCCGCCCGGCCGCGTGGTCGAGCTCGGCATGCAGGTCGAGCTCTGAGGCCAGCGCTCAGCGCGGTGCCTCGACCTTGAAGACGAACGCCTGCTTACATGGGTGATTCTCTTCGTCGGCCATCTCACGCGGTGTCGTGATCACGCAGACGGCGCCGAGCTGTTCCCAAGGAAGGATGTCCGACCAACCGAGGAGCATGATCTTCGAGCCAGGGGCCGGGCGCAGGACGCGTGAACGCACCTGTGGGCCAGGCCAGCCGTAGGAAATGAGATAAGTCGAGCGGCCGTCGGCGGAGCGCGTGAAACGGAACGAGCCTTCCACAGGTATCGCCCCCGGAGTCACGCCGACGACGGACTCGCCGTTCACGTCGAGCCACTCCTCGACGTAAACGAACTGCATGATGGTGTCCGCGTCGACAGGGTTGACGTTCTGATACTGATCTGGAGAGGAACGGCCGGAGACGGCATCTTCGATGAGACGGGCCAACGCCTCTTCTGGCGAATGGGGCGACAAGGAGGAGCAACCCGCGAGGCCGAGGGCGAAGCAAAGGGCTGCGAGGAGTCGTGCAGCCATGGCGGCGGGCTTATTTAGCGCCCTTGCTCTTGGCGATCAGGTCATAGAACCGATCGAAGAGCACATCCGCATCGTTCGGGCCAGGGCCGGCTTCCGGGTGATACTGGACAGAGAAGACCGGCTTGTCCTTCAGACGCAGGCCGGAGACGGTGTCGTCGTTCAGGTTCACCTCGGTGACGATGGCGCCACAGCGCTCGAGATCCTCACGCTTCGAAGCGAAGCCGTGATTCTGGGCGGTGATGGCCACGCGGCCTTCTTCGGTGTTCTTGACGGGCTGGTTGCCGCCGCGGTGGCCGAACTTCAGCTTGTAGGTCGAGGCGCCGATGGCGTGCGTGATGATCTGGTGACCGAGGCAGATGCCGAAGACCGGATAGGTCTTGATGAGGTCGGCCACGGCGTCGTGGGCGTACTTCAGGGCGGCAGGGTCGCCAGGGCCGTTGGAAAGGAAGACGCCATCAGGATTGAAGGCGCGGATCTCGGAAGCCGGGGTGCGGGCCGGGAATACGTGGACGTCGAAACCGGAGGCGACGAGGCGACGGAAGATCGAGGTCTTGGCGCCGAAGTCATAGGCCGCGATGCGGTACTTGGTGGCACGGGCCTTGGGCTTGTTGAGGTGCGTGCCCGGGACGGTGAAGGCCTCGCAGTCGCCGGCGGTGGCGTTATAGTGGTAAGGTGCCTTGCAGGTGACGTCCTTGACGAAGTCGGCGCCGACGGTGCCAGTCCAGGCGCGGGCGCGCTTCAGGGCTTCTTCGTCGGTGATGCCTTCGGTGGAGAGGCAGGCCTTCATCACGCCGGCGGAACGTAGCTTCTTGGTGAGCGAGCGGGTGTCGACGCCCTCGATGCCAGGGATGCCGTACTTCGCGAGCCAGGTGCTCAGGTCAGTCGTGGCGCGCCAGTTGGAGACGATGGGCGAAAGGTCGCGCACGACGAAACCGGCGACGTGCGGGCGGGCGGATTCGAAATCGTCTTCGTTGACGCCGTAGTTGCCGATCTGCGGGGTCGTCATGGTGACGATCTGGCCGAAGTAGGAAGGGTCCGTGAGGATCTCCTGGTAGCCGGTCATGCTCGTGTTGAACACGACTTCTCCGCAGAGGGTGGCCGAAGCTCCGAACGCCCTGCCCCGAAGAATGGTTCCATCTTCAAGAGCGAGCACGGCAGGTCGGT
>CAINSX010000351.1 GCA_903853185.1 uncultured Opitutia bacterium | reverse complement strand
TTTGCTTTAATTTAAGCGTTAATTACTGGGCTTAACCGAGATAACACTCGAGGTGCGCATCGGCTGACTTCGCCCAACTGAACTCCGCCGCCATCGCGGTCTTTTGAAGTGTCTTATAGGCCGCAGGTTGCTGATAAAGGTCCAGTGCGCGGTGCAGGGCCCATTCGATGCCCCCCTGGTCGGCGTGCTCGAAAACAATCCCGGTTCCTTTCTTCTTACCGTCCCAGCCGCTCACGGTGTCGGCCAGTCCGCCGGTGGCGCGGACGACCGGGAGGGTGCCATAGGCCATGGAATACATCTGGTTCAGTCCGCACGGTTCGAAGCGGCTAGGCATGAGGAAGAAGTCGCTGCCGGCTTCGATCCGATGGGACAGGCCGTTGTCGTAGCCGATGCGGACGGCGCACAGCTCAGGGAAGTCGACGGCGAGTCGCTTGAATTCGTTCTCGAGCCAGGCATCGCCGCTGCCAAGGAGGACGAACTGAAATTTTCCTTCGCGGAGGAACTTAGGCAGCACGCTGACAGCGAGATCCAAGCCTTTCTGTTCCCAGAGGCGCGAGACGACGCCCACAAGGGGGATATCGCGATCGGTGGCGAGGTTGAGTTCGCGCAGGAGGGCGGTCTTGCATTCGGCCTTGCCGGCGGGCTTCTTGGCGGAGAAGGCGGCGGCGATGTGTTTGTCGTTTTCAGGGTTCCACTCATCGCGGTCGACCCCGTTGAGGATGCCGCGCAGGTCGTTCGCACGGCGACGGACGACATCGTCGAGGCCGTAGCCGAAGGCCGGGGTGAGGATCTCTTTCGCGTAGGTCGGGCTGACGGTGATGACCTTGGCGGAGTGCAGGATGCCGCCTTTGAGGAAGTTGACGCAGCCGAGGCATTCGAGTTCCTGCGGGCTCCAGAGAAAGGGCGGCAGGCCTAGGTAGGCCATGATGCGCTTAGGGTACAGACCTTGGTGCTGAAGGTTATGAATCGAGAGAACGGTCTTCGCTCCACCCAGCGCGGACTGCTTGAGCGTGGTATTGAGCAAGACGGGGACGAGGCCAGCGGTCCAGTCGTGGCAATGGATGACGTCGGGAATCCAGCTGGTAGTCAGGCAGGCATCCAGTCCGGCGCGTCCGTAGAAAGCCGCGCGTTCGCCGGCGTCGTCGCGTGCCGGGTAGATTTCCCGGGCTCCATAGAAATCCTCGTGCTCCACGAACCAGGCCTCGAAGTTCGGCGAGACCGGCAGGGTGCGGATGCGGCAGCCGGCTTTGCGGGCGTCGCCGTTTACGCCGACCTTGAGCGACTCGATGAGCGTGCCCATCTTCTCGCGACCAGGGACGGAGCCATAAAGGGGCGTCACCGCGCGGACTTCGTGACCCATGGCCGCCAAGGCCTTGCCCAACGCCACGGTGGCGTCACCTAGTCCGCCGGCCTTGGACCAGGGCGCCAGCTCGGGAGTCACGAAAAGGATTCTCATGCAGAAGGTCGGTTGTCGCGGGGTCGTCCGAGTCGGTTGAGCAACGGGA
>CAINSX010000350.1 GCA_903853185.1 uncultured Opitutia bacterium | reverse complement strand
GCACCTTCGCACATTCCTCTGCCCCTCGCGACCTCGCGCCCACCCTCTTGTCCCCGTGTCACCGTGCCCACGTGTCCCCTTCGGCCTCTGGCCGCGCTCTTTTCCCGTGCCTCCGGCCCTCCAGCCCTCTAATAAATCCCCGCCCCAACCCACCCCAACCCCTACCCCTATTCCGCCATGCCTCTCTACGGAACTGCCCTGCTCGCAGTCTGCCATCTCCTTGGCATCCTGTTCGGTGAACTTCTTGGTCGCGCCCTCGGCGTCCAGGCCAACGTCGGCGGCGTCGGCATCGCGATGCTCCTGCTGATCGCCGCCCGGTTCTACGGACACCAGCGCGGCTGGCTCGAAGCGAAGAGCGAGGAAGGCGTCAACTACTGGGCGGCCCTCTACATCCCGGTCGTCATCGCGATGGCGATGCAACAGAACGTCCTCAAGGCGCTGAGCGGTGGCCCGATGGCCCTCGCCGCGGCGATCACCACCGTCGCCGCCTGCGCTTGCTGTGTCTCCTTCATCAACCGCCGCGAAGTCGTCGCTCCGGCCGAAACCTCCGCGAAGTAAACCGCCATGGAATCTCTCCTCCAGAAGCTGGCCGTCGAGAACGGCCTCGTCCTTTCCTTCGCCGTCGTCGGCCTCGTCGTGCTGTTCTCGGGCTATATCTCCCGTAAGCTCACCGTCGGACGCGTCCAAGGCTCAGCCATCGCCATCCTCATCGGCCTCGCCCTCGCCTATGTCGGCGGCCGGATGACCGGCGGCAACAAAGGCCTCGCCGACGTGACCTACTTCAGCGGCCTCGCGCTGATGGGCGGCAACATGCTGCGTGACTTCGCGATCGTGGCCACGGCCTTCGAGGTCCAGCCCTCCGAAGCCAAGCGCGCCGGCTGGATCGGCGCCCTCGCCCTCCTCATCGGCACCTTCCTTCCGTTCATCATCGGCGTCTCGATCGCCTACGCGTTCGGTTACCGCGACGCGGTGAGCCTCACCACCATCGGCGCGGGCACGGTCACCTACATCGTCGGCCCGGTCACCGGCACCGCCATCGGCGCCTCGTCCGAAGTCATCACGCTCGCCATCGCGGTCGGCGTCTTCAAGGCCATCCTGGTGATGGTCACCACCCCGATGCTCGCGAAGTTCATGCACCTGAGCACGCCGCGTTCGGCGATGGTCTTCGGCGGACTGGCCGGCACGGTCAGCGGCGTCTCCGCGGGTCTCGCCGCGACGGACCGCAAGCTGGTCCCCTACGGCGCGCTCGTCGCGACCTTCCATACCGGCCTCGGTTGCCTGCTCTGCCCTTCGCTCCTCTACTTCGCCGTCCGCGCCCTCTTCCCTGCCCACGTCTGATCCGATGTCTGACCTTCCGCTCATCGCGCGCGCCCGTGCGCACGCTTCCTCCGTCGCTTTCCGCTCCCCGCAGGGCACGACGACCTACCAGGACCTGCTCGATCGTTCGGCGGCCCTCGCGACGACGCTACTCGCCGGTGCCGACGACCTGAAGGAAGCCCGCGTCGCCCTCCTCGCCCCAGCCGGCGCTTCGTATGTCGCCGCGCAGTGGGGTCTCTGGCGCGCCGGCGCCGTCAAGGTGCCGATCTGCCTCACGGCCACCGAGCCGGAATGGGAATACTCGCTGACCGACAGCGGCGCTTCCGCCGTCATGGCCGACACCGCCAGCGCCAAGAAGATCGCCCCGCTCTGCGCCCGCCTCGGCCTGCGCGTGATCGATATCGACGCCCCGGCCGGCCCGGAGAGCAAACTGCCCGAACTCACGCCCGCCCGGCGCGCGATGATCCTCTACACGAGCGGAACGACGAGCAAACCGAAGGGCGTCGTGACCACGCACGCCCACATTGCCGCGCAGATCGAGAGCCTCATCCAGGCCTGGGAATGGCACCCCTCGGACCGCATCCCGCTCTTCCTGCCGATGCACCACATCCACGGCATCATCAACGTGACCAGCTGCGCCCTCTGGGCTGGCGCGACAATCGAGCCGTTCGCGAAGTTCGACCAGCCGGCGATCCTCGACCGCGTGAAGGGCGACGCCTACTCGTTGTTCATGGCCGTGCCCACGATCTACGTGAAGCTCATCCAGGCCCTCGAAGCCGCCACGCCCGCCGATCGCGCCGCGGTCGTCGCCGGCTTCCAGCGCATGCGCCTGATGGTCTCCGGTTCCGCCGCGCTACCCGCCAGCGTGCACGAGCAGTGGACCGCCCTCACGGGCCAGAAGCTCCTCGAGCGTTACGGCATGACCGAGATCGGTATGGCCATCTCCAATCCCCTACGTGGCGAACGTCGCCCTGGCGCCGTCGGCCAGGCGCTCCCCGGCGTTGAGATCCGCCTCAAGGCCGAGAACGGCGACGTCATCACCGCCGAAGATACGCCAGGCGAGATCCAGGTGCGTGGCTCAAACGTCTTTACCGAGTATTGGGGCAAGCCCGCCGCCACCGCAGAATCCTTCGAAGCCGGCGGCTGGTATCGCACCGGCGACATGGCCGTACTCGAGACCGGTTACTACCGCATCATGGGGCGCCTGTCCGTGGACATCATCAAGAGCGGCGGCTACAAGCTGTCCGCGCTCGAGATCGAAGCCGCGTTGCTCGAACACCCCGACATCGCCGAAGTCGCCGTGCTTGGCATGCCGGACGACACTTGGGGCGAAGCCGTGAGCGCCGCCGTCGTGACCAAGAACGGCGTCGACCTCGCCCTCCCCGCCCTACGCGAATGGTGCAAGTCCCGCCTCTCCGTCTACAAAGTCCCCCAGCGCCTCGTCCTCGTGAAGGAACTCCCCCGCAACGCCATGGGCAAGGTCACCAAGCCCGCCGTGCGAGGGTTGTTCGCTTAAGGCGAACAACCGTTGATTGGTTGAATCGTTGCCTTTAGGTAGGGACGCGTCGGTGCACGCGTCCGCTGTCTCTAGGTAGGGTCGAGCATCCCTGCTCGACCGCGGCCGACCAAGGATGGTCGACCCTACCCTAACGGTCGCGACACCGTCGCGCCCCTACCCTGCCACCTAAAACGGTGTCCCTGCTTCGCAGCAGTTCACCATGCCAGCAGTTCCCCCACGCGGCCTCCGGCCGCGCGTCAGCCCTTCCTCTCCTCAAACTCCGCACAGCTCGCCCCCGGCGAGACGTACCGCTGATGACGGGCGCACTGGCCATCGCCACCACGCACCGCGCCATAACCAGAACTCAAACTGCTGAGTCCGGGCGAATCTTTCTCCATCTGGCGTGGGCGATTATTGAAGTGCACGCACCGCGCGCAGGTCTTCTCCGATGACCTAGAGCGAAACAGCTGACGAAGCCACGCGCGCATCGGCGTCTTAGTGGCCGAGGGTCGACCAATACTTACCGAAGACGACCACCGAGAGGAAGTAGCCTAGGATCACATTGACGATCACGCCCGCCGTGAAAGCGACGAACGGCTTACTGCCAACCGCGGCCAGGTCGCGCCATCGGGTCGAAAGGCCAATGCTCAGGAAGCAGAACGTGAAAGCCCAGATGCGCAGGTTCTTGAGCGGACCGATGAGTTCGGGGTCAAGGACGCGCTTGAAATCGGCCGCCGGATAGCCGGAAGCGACCCAAGCGACGATCAGTGAGCTCAGGATGAACCCGATGACGAACTTCGGGAAGCGGCGCCAGACTTCGCCGGCCCCGACGCGCGTGTCGACGCCGGTATCGCTCCAGCGGCTGACGGCGATGAACGAGAGCACAAAGGCCCAGATGCCGACCCAGAGGTCGCGGCCGATCACCTTCATCAGCGTGAAGGCGTTCACGGCGTCATCGGGCGTACCCGTGATACCAGCGACCTTACCAGCGTAACCACCGTAAGTCTGCGCAGCGGCGAAGCCCGCGGCGTCGGCGAACTCGGAGGTGCCGATCCAGGCGCCGGCGACGCCGGTCGAGAGGCCGAGCCAGCGGGAAACGAGAGGCAGCGCGAAGACCATGACGATGGCCCAGAACACCACGATCGTGATGGCGACCGGACCCTGCTCTTTCTTCGCGCCGACGGCGCCGGCGACGGCGATCGAGGCCGAGACGCCGCAGACCGCACCCCCGGCGCCCAGCGTGGCCGCGAAGCGCTGATCCAGCCCGAGTCGACGAGCCACGAAGAAGATCGTGCCGAAGGTAGCCAATGAGATAACTGCGGCTTGGCCCATAGCGACCGGGCCGGCCGACAACAAGAGGTTGAGTGGTAAGGTCGCCCCGAGGAGCACGATGCCGAGCTTAACGTAATACTCGACGCGCAGGCCTTCGTTGAGCCAAGCGGGCAGACGCAACGTATTCGAGAGGACCAAGCCGATCGCGAGGGCGACCAGCGGTGGCTCGAGCGTGTAGCGGCCGGCTTCTGACCAAGCGCCCAGCAGGATGATGACCGTCGTGACCGCGAAGATGACGGCGAAGGAGAGCAGGAAGCGCTGGAGCGAGAGCCCTATTTTATAGGCTCCCAGTCCGAGCGCGACCGCCAGCACCGCGAAGAGGGCCAGATAGCGGGGCAACGCCGCGAACAGCTGCGATACCGCGACGCCCGCATCCGTCCATTTGGCCGGCATGACCGCCAGCCATTTCAGGCTGCTGCCGGCGAACAACAAGATCGCCGCCGCGATGACGAGCCCTAGGCCCAGCAGGATAGCCCAGAAGTCTTCGGTGCGAAACCAGGACCGGGTCGGGGAAGGAGAGTCAGGCGTAGCCATGGGGGTAGTGGCGTCATTCCAAGCATTTCAAAACTAAGAGCGAATATATTGTGCAGAAGTGATGACTGAATCGATGACTGCGCCGAGGGCTGCATCGATTAAAGCCCGCTGCTCCGCTTGATGATTGAATAGTGCATCCATGTATTGAGGTAGGGTCGAGCGGCCCTGCTCGACCGCGCGCCTGACCGGGCCGGTCAGCCCTACCTCTTCCTTTGAAGTCGCAAATTGCCACTGCAAGTTTCCCGCCCGCCCAACCGGGAAACGTGTCTCCCTTGTCAACTGGCCAGCTGGTCAACCGGTCAACT
>CAINSX010000349.1 GCA_903853185.1 uncultured Opitutia bacterium | reverse complement strand
CCCGCACCACATGCACCAGAACGCCAAGCAGGCCAAGCTGCTCGGCCTCGAAGGCAAGCCGGAGTCCTACTACTTCCCGCCCCAGCACAACAACGTCGGCAACAATTTCCCTTACACGTTCATGGGCTTCGAGCCCGGCACGACCAAGGCCCAGGTCCGCGAGTGCATCGCCAACTGGGACAAGGGTGACAACAAAATCCTCGCCCTCTCCAAGGCCTACAAACTCGAGCCTGGAACTGGCTGGTTGATTGACCCGTGCATCCTGCACGCTCCGGGTTCGCTTTGCACCTACGAACCGCAGTGGGGTTCCGACGTGTTCGGCATGTACCAGAACCTCGTCGAAGGCCGCGAAGTACCGTGGGCCCTCCTCGTCAAGGACATGCCAAAATCCAAGCACAAGGACGTCGACTTCATCGTGGACCAGCTCGATTGGGACAAGAACGTCGACCCGAACTTCAAGGATAACCACTACCTCGAGCCGGTCGTCTCCGTCCAGGGCAAGGGCTACTCCGACAAGTGGATCGTCTACGGTAAGGTCGACAAGTTCCAGTACTTCACCGCGAAGGAACTGACTGTCGAACCGGGTGCCGAGTGCACCATCACGGACAAGGGCGCCTACGGCCTCATCTGCGTGCAGGGCTCCGGCTCGATCAACGGCCAGGTCCTCAACAGCCCGAAGCTCATCCGCTTCAACGAACTCACCGAAGACGAATACTTCTGCACCGAAGCCGGCGCCAAGAAGGGCGTGACCTTCCGCAACACCTCCACGACCGAGCCGCTGGTCTGCCTGCGCTACTTCGGCCCGGAAGTGAACCCGGACGCTCCGGCCATGGGCGCTTACAAGAAGGCCAAGAAGAAGTAAGCCTTCGCTCCATCCCCATCCCTGCCCCTATCCCTACCCCTACCCCTAATCACATGAAACTGCACAACGCGATGTGGCCCGGCCTCGTCGGCAAGGAGCCCAACACCGATCACCCTCCGATCTCCCTCGAGCAGATGCTCGACATGACCGTCGCCGCCAACGTCGACGGCCACAAGTTCGACGGCGTCGACCTGTTCCTGTTCCACCCGCACACCGACCCCGACATCTCCGAGGACAACCTCAAGAAGATGGCGGACCTCATCGCCTCCAAGGGCTTGAAGGTCGGTTCGCTCGTCGCTCCGGTCTGGGGTGGCACGGTGGGTGATTCCGCGATGGGCACCGACGAACAGCAGCAGAAGTTCCTCCTCGCCATCGAGAAGGCCTGCCGCGTCGCCAAGCTCCTCAACAAACATGGCGTCCGCCAGTACGGCATCATCCGCGTGGACTCGGCCGAGTTCGGCGTGCAGAAGTGGCGCGAGAACCCGAAGGCCAATACGGCCCGCATCGTCGACACGTTCAAGAAGGCCGCCAAGATCGCCGAAGGCCATGGCGAACGCATCGCTGCTGAAGGTGAGATCTGCTGGGCTGGCATGCACTCTTGGAAGGCGATGCTCGATACCCTCGAAGGCGTCGGCATGCCGAAGACCTTCGGCTTCCAGGCCGACCTCGCCCACACCTACCTCTACCTGATGGGTTACAACGAACCCGAAGCCGCCCTCCTCAAGGAAGGTTACACTTCGGAACAGTTCTGGCCCGCCTACCGCGAAATGGTTGGCAAGCTCCGCCCTTGGACCCTCGACTTCCACGTGGCCCAGAACGACGGCACCGTCCACGGCACGGGCTCCCACGAGAAGACCGGTCGCCATTGCCAGGCCGATGACGCCAACGGCAAGCTCGACATCGCCGCCTGCTCCAAGGTCTGGCTCGAAGGCGCCGCCGATCGCGGCATGAAGCACATCTGCTGGGATGGCTGCATGTTCCCGAACGCCACGCTCGAGAACCCGAAGACCTGGAACACCATCCTCTCCGCCATGGTCAAGGTGAAGAAGGCCCTCTGAGGTTTTGACCTAACCGCTATCCGCCAACCGCTTACTCCTAATAACATGTCTAAAGCCATTCGCATCGGTCTCATCGGTTACGGCTTCATGGGCCGCACCCACTCCAACGCCTACTCCCAGGTCGGTCACTTCTTCCCGAAGGACAAGGTGACCGCCGGCCACCACATCGTCCGCCAGGCCGTCTGCGGTCGCGACGAAGCCAAGGTCAAGGACTTCGCCGAAAAGTGGGGCTACGCCTCCTACGAGACGGATTGGCGCAAGCTGGTCACGCGCTCCGACATCGACGCCATCGACATCTGCACCCCGAACGACTCGCACGCCGAGATCGCCCTGGAGTGCATCAAGAACGGCAAGATGATCCTCTGCGAAAAGCCCCTCGCCCTCAACGGCGCCCAGGGCGAGCAGATGGTCGCCGCGGTCGAGAAGTCCGGCCTCCCGAACCTGGTCTGGTATAACTACCGCTTCCTCCCCGCCGTGACGCTCGCGAAGAACATCGTGGCTGCCGGCGAGCTGGGCCGCGTGTTCCACTACCGTGCTAACTTCCTCCAGGACTGGACGATCTCCACCGAGCTGCCGCAGGGCGGCGCGGGTCTCTGGCGCCTCGACGCCGCCGCCGCCGGCTCCGGCGTGACGGGCGACTTGCTCGCGCACTGCATCGACACTGCCCGCTGGATCAACGGTGACATCACCGAAGTCTCCGCGATGACCGAGACGTTCATCAAGGAACGCGTCCACACCGCCACGGGCAAGAAGCAGGCCGTCACCATCGACGACGCTGCGATCTTCCTCTGCCGCTTCGAGAACGGCTCGATCGCGCAGTTCGAATCCACCCGCTACGCTCGCGGCCACAAGGCGCTCTACACGTTCGAAATCAACGGCGAGAAGAAGTCCCTGCAGTGGGACCTCCACGACCTCAACCGTCTCAACTACTTCGATCACTCCGTCCCGGGCGATCGTCGTGGCTGGTCCAGCATCCACACGTCCGACAGCGACCACCCGTACGCTGGCAACTGGTGGGTCCCTGGCCTCTGCCTCGGTTACGAACACTCCTTCACCCACGCCCTCGCCGAGTTCCTCAAGAGCCTCGACGACCCGAAGGCCCCGAAGGCCTACCCGGACTTCCGCCACGCGCTGGGCACCCAGTACGTCTGCGACGCCATCCTGGAGTCCGCCAAGACGAAGCAGTGGGTTAAGGT
>CAINSX010000348.1 GCA_903853185.1 uncultured Opitutia bacterium | reverse complement strand
CGAAGAAGGAGAACGACTTGAAGGTGTAGGCTTGGGAGCCGACGAACCATCCGTTCTGGCGGAAGGATTCGGGGATCGGTTCGGCGCTGACGCAGGCAGCGACAGCGAGGGCGAGGAGGGTGAGGAGACGCATGGGTGTGGGGGTAAGGACAGAGTAAAGCCCCCCAAGGTTCCCTAGGTCAAGAACCCCTCTATCGTGATGTGGCGGAAAAGCCTCCTTTTGGGTGCCCTCGACCATGTTTTTCTTCGAACTGTGGTCGGCGCTCCGTGCGTGGTGGCAGATTCGTCCCGCGCCGGCCAATCTTGGGGCCCTCGGCGAGCGTCTCGCCGAGGCGCACTATCTTCGTCAAGGCGGTCGATGCCTCGCGATGAACTGGCGACACGGTCGCGACGAACTCGACCTCGTCGTCCTTGAAGGCGAAGTGCTCGTCTTCGTCGAGGTTAAGACACGGACGGCGGAAATCGGCGGGGAAGGGTATTGGGCAGTGAATCGGCGGAAAAAGACGGCTTTGCGACGGGCGGCGGCCGGCTGGATGCGCCAAATCGGGGGTGCGTGTCATACGCGCTTCGACGTCGTGGAAGTTCTGGTTTGCAAGAAAGGCACCGTCCGCCTCCTTCAACACCGTGGCGAAGTCCTCTTCGGACGGCGCCGCTTCTAGACTCCGATGTCCGACACCGACCGTCATCCGTTCCTCTCTGGCCTGAGCAAGCACCGTGGCGCCCAGCCCACCTGCGTGGTCATCTTTGGCGCCTCCGGCGACCTGGCTGCCCGCAAGCTCCTGCCCGCCCTTTATAACCTGGCCGTCGACAGCCTCCTCCCGGCCGACTTCCACTTGATCGGTTTTGGCCGCAAGCCCATCCCGGACGCCGAGTTCCGCACCCAGGCCGCGGCCGACCTCAAGAAGTTCTCCCGCCGCGAATTCCGCCCCGACATCTGGAAGCGCATCGAGGACAACACGACCTATCAGGCCGGCGGCTACGACGACCCCGCCGCCTTCGCCGCGCTGAAGGAACAGATCGCCGCCGCCGAGAAGCGCGCCGGTCGTCCCCTGCAGCTCGTCTTCTACGTCTCGACTCCTCCCACGGTCTTCGAGCCGATCCTCGAGAACCTCGGCCAGTCCGGCCTCGCCGCCCGCGGCGTCGGCACCGACCTGGAGAGCAAGGTCATCATCGAGAAGCCGTTCGGCAAGGACCTCGCCTCGGCCGTCCACCTCAACGCCGTCGCCGCCCGTAATTTCCGCGAGTCGCAGATTTTCCGCATCGACCACTATCTCGGCAAGGAGACCGTCCAGGATCTCCTCGTGCTGCGTTTCGCCAACCCGATCCTCGAGCCGCTCTGGAATCGTCGCCACGTCGACCACGTCCAGATCACCGTCGCCGAAGAACTCGGCGTCGGCACCCGCGGCGGTTATTACGACGGCAGCGGCGCCACGCGCGACATGCTGCAGAATCATACCATGCAGCTCCTCGCGCTCGTCGCGATGGAACAGCCCCGCTCGCTTTCGGCCGAACACATCCGCGACGAGAAGGTGAAGCTCCTCGAGTCCATCCAGCCGCTGCGCCTCGGTGCCAACGCCGACGCCGTCCGCGCGCAATACGAAGACGGTCTCTCCGCCGGCGAGAAAGTCCCCGGCTACCTCGTGGAGAAGGATATCCCGAAGGATTCCGCGACTGAGACCTTCTGCGCGCTGCGTTTCTCGATCGAGAACAGCCGCTGGTCCGGCGTGCCGTTCTACATGCGTTCCGGCAAGCGCCTCGCCCGCCGCGTCTCTGAGATCGCCATCCAGTTCAAGCAGCCGGAGTCCGGCCTCTTCGCCGGCGACGCCCGCTATGACCTCGCGCCGAACCGCCTCGTCATCCAGATCCAGCCCGACGAAGGTACGACGCTCGTCCTCAATTCCAAGGTTCCCGGCCTCGAGCCGCGCACGCAGCCGGTCCGCCTTAGCTTCCGCTACGCGACCACCTACGGCTCCAACACGCCCGAGGCCTACGAGCGCCTGATCCTCGACGGCATCGTCGGCGACCGCACGCTCTTCATTCGTGGCGACGAGACCGAAGCCTCCTGGCGCCTGTTCACGCCTCTCCTCCAGAGCTGGCAGCAACAGGGTCGCGCCGGCATGGAAACCTACGCCGCCGGCTCCTGGGGTCCCGCAGGCGGCGACGCCCTCCTGGCCGCCCACGGACACGCTTGGCGCAACGCCGGCCGCTGATCATGGCCCATCCGCTGATCGACGCGCTCCCGGGTTTCCCGGTCAAGATCTCCGCCGTCCTTCCGTCGCTCGACAAGGCGTGGGCCGACGAAGGCGAGGAAGCCGCGCGCGCTTCGCAGATGAACCTCGTGCTGATGTTCGGCGCGAACGTCACGCCTGAGGATGCCCAGGCCCGCTTCGACGAAGCCATCCGCTTCGCCCAGCGCTATCCATGCCGCCTCGTGATTCTTGCTGCCCGCCCGACCGCCGAGGCCGTCGCCGCACTCGAGGCCAAGGTCAACGTCCTCTGCTTTTTCGACCCTTCGCGCCGAGGCAAGCGCTGCTGCGAGGCGCTGATGCTCGCCCACGGTGAACCCACCGCCGAACTCGAATCCCTCGTCTCGACCTGGCTCGAAGGCGACCTTCCCGTCAACGTCTGGGCCCACGGCGTGACCGTCGACGAATTCAAGCCGTGGCTCGCATGGACGTCGCGCTGCCGTCGCGTCGTCGCCGATCGCTCCCTCGTGGGCGACGAGTTCTTCAAGCTCTCGTTCCCTAATCCCAAGTCCGTCCGCGACCTCGCCGTCGCGCGCTGCCTGCCGGTGCGCCAGGCGCTCGGCCAGTATCTCGCCGCGCACGCCCCGGCCGAACTCGTCCGCGGCCTGCGTTCCGTCACCGTCAATTACGGCACTGGTCTCCGCGGCGAAGCCGCCGGCCTTCTGGAATGGATGCGCGGCTGCCTCACCCATTGCGCCGGACTTTCCCGCTCGCACCTCGCCGCCGAATTCACGACGACCCCGCAGCCGCCGCCCGGCGACAATCTCGACGCCGAATGGGTCTACGCCGATGGCGCGCGTTTCTCGTGGGAGCATGCCGACAAGGGTACGCGCGCCATCATTACCTTCACGCGCAGCCGCCAGTCGGCCCCGGTCACCCAGCGCGTCGCGTTGATGGCCGCCCCCGAAGCCCTGTCCGAAGCGGTGTTCTTCTAACGGGTGGTAGCGGTTGGCGGTTCGCGATTGGCGGTTCGGAAATACAAAGACACAACGTTCTCGGGTCCCAGGTCTCAGCCGTCGGGTGTCAGGTTCAGCTGTTCGGGTTCGGGTGCAGGTCCCGGGTCTGACGCCCGTACCTGATAACCCGAACCAGGGACCTGAGGCCCGAGACCCGAGACCTGAAAATGGCTCCCCAGCCAATCACCCGGTTTCCGGTCTCCCTTTGATTTAAGTATGGGGCTAGGCTACTTGAGCCGCCGAGGGTTCCATGCGCCCGGACGACAAATAACTAGGCCCGCTTAGGGTTATGTCAATCCATCCATTAGGTAATGACTGAGGGGGTTAGTTACCCACCCCATTAAGGGTAACCCATAAGGGAGGGTTAACGGTTTGCTTTGCAAAGCGTGCTAGAAAAGTGGGGTGTAATTATACCCCGATTACCCCCCACTTTGTCCGGTTGACATTCCAAACCACTAAGCCTTCCGGCATCATTCTTCCATGCATCCCCTAAACTATCGCCGGCGTCGTTTGCCTAAATCTAAGGTCTTAGAGTTGTTTAAACTTTGGTTGGCCGAAACCTCTGGAGCTAGGGCCGCCGAAATCTCCGGCGTAGCCAGGTTAACCGCCCTTCGGCATTACCGGCGCTTCCGGGCTTGCGTCGCGATCACCGCCCCCCAGGTCGGCCAATTAGGGGAGGCAGAGGTTGACGAATGTTATTTCGGCCTGGAGCAAAGGAAAGCCGAAGGGGTCGGCCATAAGCGCGGCCGAAGTTACGAAGGTAAGGTCGTCGTATTGGGGGCCGTGGATCGCGTAACCGGCCAAGGGGTCGCGGAAACCGCTACCAGCATTAAGGGGCCGTCCTTGGTGTCATTTGTGGCACGAAAGGTAAGGGAAGGCGCTAGGGTCGTTACCGATGGCTTTAGGGGCTACCTAGGGCTTAAGAATGCCGGCTTTATTCATTCACAGGTTAACCACGCTAAGGGGATCTGGAAACGCGGGGACGGTCACACAAACCGCGTAGAAAACCTATGGCGGCAGGTTCGCCGGCGGCTTACCTGCTATAACGGCGCTTTCCTGCGCTGGAAAGACAGGTTTAAAACCTTCTTAAAGGAAGCGGTCTTCTTCTTTAACTTCCGCGGGACGGCCGCCCGGATGTCCGCCCTGGGCGTTGACAGCTTAGGCGGGTAGTCTAGCCTAGCCTAACCATGCAAACCGATCCTAGCGAGATTCAGAAACTGAAAGAACGCATCGACAAACTCGAAAAAATGCACGCCCCGATAGGGCATTACGGAATCTTGGTCATTTCAATCCTAGTGACCATGTATCTGACTAAGTATTTCGGTTAATTTTTCCGTCGAGAAACCATCCAGTAAATAACTCCAAAAATCAAAGCGGCTGGAATTACCGCCTCTTTGACTGTAGATTTTACTTCGTTTGAAACTAGTTTAATTCCGAAGAAGCCAAGAGTTCCAACGGTTAACGCTTCAAAGAAAGAAAGCTCCGCAATCCAGGCTATAAGAGGTGCTAGAATTGGCATTTTATTTAGAAAAGATAAAAGGATACATTCCAAGACTTACGGCAAAAACAGCGAATAGGTATTCACCCTTTTTATCCGAATCGCTAGCATTGGATTTATAGGTGTTTACGGCCCTTAAGTATTTTGTCTTACGCTACCCCATTCTCCCTCATCCAGGCGGCCATCAACTGGAAGGCCTTGGCGCGGTGGCTGATGGAATCCTT
>CAINSX010000347.1 GCA_903853185.1 uncultured Opitutia bacterium | reverse complement strand
CCGGTCCGGGCCAAGCTCGCGCGCAAACCCGAGATTTCGGCCTCTCGCTCCCGCGAGATCGAACTTCGCTGGCGCCTCACTCCGGCTGAATTGATCCTGATGTCTCGCAATGTGCGCAAGCACCTCGACGAAGCGCAACGGGCGAAGACCGAAATGGTCGAACATAATCTCCGTCTGGTGATTTCTATCGCCAAGAAATACCAGAACCGCGGCCTGCTTTTCACGGACCTGATCCAAGAAGGCAACATGGGCCTGGTGAAGGCCGTCGAGAAATTTGAATACCGCCGCGGTTACAAATTCTCCACTTACGCCACCTGGTGGATCCGTCAGGCGATTACGCGCTCCATCGCCGACCAAGCCCGGACGATCCGTATCCCGGTGCATATGATCGAAACGCTGAACAAAGTCATGCAAGTCCAGAAGCAACTCACCCAGGAGCTCGGTCACGAGCCCACCGCCGAAGAAGTGGCCAACGAGATGAACATGGCCATCGATCGCGTGCAGCAGATCATGAAGATGGCCCAGCAGCCGATTTCCCTGCAGTCGCCTGTCGGCGACGGCGAAGACACCTCGCTCGGTGATTTCATCGAAGACAAGTCCGCCGAGAACCCCTCCGACACGGCCTCCACCCGCCTCCTCCGCGAGAAGATCGACTTCGTCCTGCGCTCCCTCGCCGAACGCGAGAAGGAAGTCCTCATCCTCCGCTTCGGCCTCCTCGACGGCGTCCAGCGCACGCTCGAAGAAGTCGGCCGCCACTTCAAGGTCACCCGCGAACGTATTCGTCAGATCGAAGCCAAGGCGCTCCGCAAGATGCGCCACCCGACGCGCATGCGTCAGCTGCAGGGCATGTTCGAAGGCGAACTCGACACCTCCGGTCCGGGCTTCGACCAGTTCATCTCGGAAGAAGACAAGGCCGAGCAGACCCCGGGCCCGCTCTCTCCGGGCGGACTCCCCGGCGGCCTCCCGCCCAACTCTGCTCTGGCCGCCTTCATCGGCAAGCCGCCCGAAGGCCCCGGCGCTTCCAGCCGCGAGTGAACCGCTTCCGCCCAGTCTGTCTGCTGCTCGCGCTGCTGACAGGCTGCGTCGCGACCAAAACGCCGTCGCCCGAAGAGCCGAGTCCGTTCGTGCTCCCGGGCGGCTCGCCGCGCAACGTGCGCATTGGCTTCGTCCAAGGCTACCCCCTCAGCAGCCTCTCCGTGCCGGTGCTTCTCCTGCCGGGCACCTTGGTGCAGGAGAAGATGGTCGTGGTCTGCCGCGACCCGCGGCTCAACCCCACGGCGGTCCTCGAGATTACTGGCATCCACGGCCACATCGCCGTGGCCCGCATCATCCGCGGCCAGCCGCAACCTAAGGACGAAGTCGTCCTGCCGTCCACCGACCTCAGCGAACGTTCGCAGGAACTGCCGCCCTGAGCGCTGGCTCTTGACCTCGGCGGGGCGGATGCCCACGGTGCACCTTCCATGGCAAAGACCCAGGCAGGCATCGTCGGACTTCCCAATGTGGGCAAGTCGACCCTCTTCAACGCCCTCACGCGCTCGCGTAAGGCCGAGGCGGCCAACTACCCCTTCTGCACGATTGAGCCCAACGTCGGCGTGGTCCTCGTCCCTGACGACCGCATGCTGAAGCTCCAGCAGATCGCCGGCACCAAGGTCGTCATCCCGGCCACGATTGACATCGTCGATATCGCGGGCCT
>CAINSX010000346.1 GCA_903853185.1 uncultured Opitutia bacterium | reverse complement strand
TAGACGGGCTGGGTGAGAACGGGCCGATTGGCTAGGTCTGAATAGGAAGCCATGAATGAGTCAATCAATGCGACTATTAGCACGATTGGCAAGCGTGAGCGACCACCCTCCCCGCTTGCCACTGGCACCGCCGAGGCTTAAGCGTGCACCATGAAACTCGTCGTCACCGGCGCCTCCGGATTCCTTGGTCGCGAGGTCTGCCTCGCAGCCCTGCGACGTGGACACGAAGTCCTAGCGCTGGGCGGGTCTCGCGCACCGACGATTCCGGGCGTGGCACAGGCTCGTGCTTTCGACCTCTGCTCCGAGGCGGCCCTCGAAGCCCTCCTACTCGAGGAGTTTCCGCAGGCCGTGGTGCATTGCGCCGCCCTCCCCACGATCGAGACCTGCCTGGCCGACCCCGTTCGTGCCAAAGCACTCAACTCCGAAGTGCCAAAGAAGCTCGCGCAGCTATGCTTCCACCTCGGAGCAAAACTCGTTCACCTCTCGACAGACACCGTCTTCGACGGAGTCGCTGGCAACTACCAGCCCACCGATCAACCCTCGCCGTTGAATCTCTACGGCGAAACCAAGGCTGCCGCCGAAGTCGAAGTCCTTCGCTGTGGGCGTGAGCATGCCGCCGTCCTACGCACTTCACCCATCATCGGCAACTCAGCCGGGGGAGATCGAGGATTACATGAACGACTGTTCGCCTCGTGGAAGGAAGGTAAGCCGACCGTTTTGTTTACCGATGAGATCCGTCAGCCTGTCGAGGTGTCCAATCTCGCGGACGTGACCATCGAGCTATGCGAGCGAAGCAATCTCTCCGGGCTCTTCCACTGGGCCGGCACCGAAGCGATGAGCCGACACGAGATCGGCGTCCGGATCGCCCGACATTTCGGACTCAATCCCGACGCCCTTGTACGACCGATCAGCCGAACTGAAGTCCCCTCGGCGGCCGCCCGTCCACGCGACCTCAGCCTGCGCCTGCATCCGTTGGCCGGAAAGCTCCGCACCCAGGCCCAATCCTTCGATGATCAACTCGCGCAACTACGCGTTCCGCGAGGCTGTGAAGACTGGTACGAGAAAGAGACCGGCCGAAAGGTCGTGCGTCGTCTGGAAAAAGGCATAGACTACTGAGTATGGACGTCCTTCCGCGCCAAGCCGCCGACGCCGTCGCCAACATGGCGGCGGATCTCCTGCTCTTGGAGTCGTACCCTTCGCCCAAGAACGTCCGCTTCCGCGCTTATGCGTGGTCCGAGCCTGCCTTCACCTTCGGCGTATCGCAGTCCTGGGCTAAATACCGTGAAATCGTCCCAGCCCGCTACCCACTCGTCCGGCGCAGTACCGGCGGTGGCCTGGTTTCGCACTTGGATGACTGGACCTTCGCCTTGGTCATTCCGGACGGGCACCCTCTCTTCAAGGCCGATGCGATGGCCAGCTATGCCGCCGTGCATGAAGCCCTGCTCCAGGCACTCTTGCTTCAAGGCCAGCCGGTAAAGCTCGCACCGATGCCTGCGGGCTCACGCGAATTCCAGTCGCCCGACGATTGCGCCCGGCGCGCCGAACCGAACGACCTCGTTCGCAGCGATGACGGCCGCAAGGTGGCCGGCGCGGCCCAGAAGCGCACCCGGAGCGGACTGTTAATC
>CAINSX010000345.1 GCA_903853185.1 uncultured Opitutia bacterium | reverse complement strand
GGTATAGAACTCACGGGAAATCCCGCCGATGGCCTTCTTGTTGCCGATGTCGGTGGCGCCGAGGCCGCCGGTGGTCAGGCCGCCGAGGAACTTCGTCGGTTCGATGAGTACGGCCGTCCGGCCTTCGCGGGCCGCCTGGATGGCCGCGGTGATGCCGCCGGAGGTGCCGCCGTAGATGACGATATCCTGGGCGGGGAGGGCGACGGAGAGGCCGAGCAGGGCGAGCAGCAGGGTGCGCATGGGGGTGCGCCGATGTCAGCAGGTCTCGGCGACCCTGCAACCCCGTTCGTCAGCCCCGCAGTCCGCGCAGGGTTCCGGTGCTGGTGGCGAACTTGTCGGCCTCGACCCCGAGGTTCTGGAGCATGCTCACGTAGAGATTGGCCAGCGGGGTGTTGTTGACGGTGTCGAAGGCGAGGTGCTGGCCGTGGCGGAAGCCGCCACCGGCGAGAATCAGCGGCAGATTCTGGTTGCTGTGCGAGTTGGCGTTGCCGAGGCAACTGCCGTAGAGGATCTGCGTACGGTCGAGGAGGTTACCGCCGGTCTCGCGGGTATCTCGGAAGGCCGAGAGCATCTCTCCGAAGACGGCCAGCTGGGCTTCCTCGATCTTGCGGAGCTCGGCGATCTTGTCGGGCTCGTTGCCGTGGTGGGTGAGACCGTGGGTCTCGTTCTTCACGCCGGGGACGTGCGGTACGACGGAGAAGGTGCTGAGCGAGAGCGTGACGACGCGGGTACTGTCGGTCTGCAAGGCTAGGCGGACGAGGTCGAACATCAGGCGCGAGCGGGCCACGACCTCGTTGGCGTCAGCGATATCTTTCGGCATCGGATAATCGACCTTCGGCTTGGGTCGGTTCTCCCAAGCGATGCTGCGTTCGAGGCGCCCTTCGAGTTCGCGTACGCTCTGGAAGTATTGGTCGAGGCGGGCTCGGTCCTGCGGGTCAGAGCTTTTTTCGAGTCGCTTGGCCTTGTCGAGGATCAGGTCGAGCACGCTGCCGCCGGCCTGGATACGGCGCATCGTGGCGGCTTTCTCTTCGGCTGTGCCGGCGACGAAGAGCTTCCGGTAGAGCCGTTCCGCGCTGGCCTCGGACGGCAGGATGACGCCGGAGCGGGAGACGGCGACCGAGTCGGCATAATGTTCGCCTTGGCGGACGGCCACGGCGAGCGAGGCGAAACGGGTGTCTTCGCCGATCTTCTCGGCGACGAGTTGGTCCAGTGAGAGGCTGTTGCGGAAAGTCGGCTGACCCGGATGCGGCGCACCAGAGAGGAAGCATTGGCCGGCGTGGTGATTGCCGTCGACACCCGGGTGGGAGAGTCCCGCGAAGGTCGTGAACTGGTCGCGCTGTTTCGCCAGCAGGTCGAGGTAGGGGCTCGAGGTCTCGCCGGCCTTAGGGAAGAAGAACGCAGGCATCATCCCCAAGGGCACGTGGATGGCGACCAGGCGCTTGGGCGGGGCCTTCTCCGCGGCCTTGGCGAGGGCCGGCAGCGCCAGACAGGCGCCGGCAGCGAAGAGGAAGTCACGTCGGTTCATGGTCAGCGGGAATTTGGAATGAAGAGAGGGCTCTGGGCGAGCGCGTGGAGC
>CAINSX010000344.1 GCA_903853185.1 uncultured Opitutia bacterium | reverse complement strand
TTCGCAGCAGTTCCCCCGCGCGACTTCGTCGCGCCCACCTTTGCACGGCAACTTTGTCTTTCCCCGTGTCCCCGTGTCACCTTGCCCCCGTGTCCCCTCGCGGCGCTTACGCCGCGCATCGCGCTACTACCAGCTACGCTTCTTATGCCCGACCATCGCGTAATAAGTCAGATAAACATAACAGGGCAGGATGATCCAGTAGGCCGAGCGCACGGAATAATGGTCGGCCAACCAGCCGTAACCGAGCGGCAGGAAGGCGTTCCCGCATAGGCCCATGATCATCACGGAAGCTCCGATTTTCGTGAAGCGTCCGAGGCCATCCAGCGCGAGCGGCCAGACGCCGGCCCAGGTCAGCGAGTTCGCGAAGCCGAGCAGCACCACAAACCAGAGTGAGATATCCGAAGTATGTCCGAGGAATCGCACCTGGCCGTGCGCCCTGACGATGAGCACGGCTAACACGATGCCGAGCGACGTGCAGAAGCGCAGCATGGCGAGCTGCGAGACCCAGCGCGGGATGAGCACGATGCCGGCGACATATCCAGAGATCATCGCCGTCAGAACGTACGAAGGGAAGACCTTGGCCTCGAGCAAGGGCAGGCCCATGGATTGCGCGTAAGGAATAATGGTGTCGACGGAGATCACGGAGGCGCCGACATGGAGGAAGATGCCCAGCGCGCCGAGGATGAGGTGCGGGAACTGCAGGATGCCGGTTTTGTCGGCGTTGGCTTCGGCCACGTCTGCCGTCTCATGTTCGGTGTCGATCTCGGGCAGCGGCGATAGGCGGACAAGAAACCCCAGCGCGAGGAGCGCTGATCCGACACAGAGGTAGGGGACGACGACACGGCGGATGAGCTCATCGAGCGCCGCCGCCTTCTCGGCGGGCGCCATCGTCGCGAGCCGCGCGAAGAGATCCGTGTCCGTGACCTTGAACACCACCGCGGCGAAGATGAACGGCGCGAGGATACCAGCGCCCTTGTTGCAGATGCCCATGACGCTGATGCGACGCGCGGCGGTCTCCTTGGGCCCGAGGACGGTGATATAAGGATTCGCCGCCGTCTGCAGAATGGCGAGCCCAGCACCGAGCGTGAAGAGTCCGCCCAGGAACACGCCGTAAGTCCGCGTCATCGCGGCGGGCACGAAGAGGAAGGCGCCGGCGGCCATCACCCAGAAGCCAATCATCATGCCCTTCTTGAAGCCGGTGCGCTTCAGCAGGTGCGCGGCGGGCATCGAGAAGACGAGGTAGGAGATATAGAACGCGAATGTGACCAGGTAAGCCTGGAAGTGCGTCAGCTCGCAGCCGATTTTGAAGTAGGGAATCAGGATCGCGTTCACCCACGACACGAAGCCGAAGATAAAGAACAGGACCGCGATGATCGCGATCGAGACGCGTGTCTGGCCGGGCGTCAGGTCGCGCGCATGGATAGGGGTGGAATGCATGCGCGGGGTGACGTCAGCCTGCCGACTCGCTTCCCGTGAGCAATAAAAAGACCCCGGAACGCCGGGGTCTTTCGTTTCGGATGGCTGGCTGAATCAGGCCGAGCAACCGCAACCGCCAGAACCGCAGCCGCCCTGCTTCTGGGCGACGGGCTGTTCGGTAGAGCAGCAACCGCCGGCCGAGGCGCCTTCTTCGGAGGAGCAACAGCCGCCTTCGGATGATTCGCCGGTAGAGCAGCAACCGCCTTCGGAGGATGATTCGCCGGAACCGCAACCGCCGCCGCCGCAGCAACCGCCCGACTGGTGCGGGTGGCCGTGGGAGAGTTCGGTCAGTTCGGCCGCGCGCACGGAGACGACCTTGATGTCGAAGTGCAGGGTCTTGCCGGCGAGCTCGTGGTTGCCGTCGAGGGTCACTTCTTCGCCTTCGATCTTCTTGATCGTGAGGACGCGCATGCCGAGGTTGGTCTCAGCGTGGAAGCGCATGCCAATCTGCGGGGTGTTCGCCCCAAACGCGGTGAGGGGCACCAGTTGGAGGAGCTTCTCGCTGTATTCGCCGTAGCCGAGCTGCGGAGGGACGAGGACATTCTTGGTGTCGCCGGCGACGAGGCCTTCGACGCCCTGCTCGAGGCCGGGGATGATGTTCTGGGCGCCGTGGAGGTACTCCATCGGGCCGCGATCGCCGGAGGCGTCGATGATGTTGCCCTGGTCGTCCTTCAGGGTGTATTCGATGGCGACGACGGTTTCTTTGGCTACGCGCATGGTGATTTGGAGCGTTGAACTTAGGGCTAAACCAAGCCGAAGCAAGGCGACAGGTATCTAAACCTTGACCGTCCCAGTGGGGGCGGCTTCCCTAACCCTCCTGCTGTTTGGGGCCGTAGCTCAGTTGGTAGAGCGCGTCGTTCGCAATGACGAGGCCGTGAGTTCGAACCTCATCGGCTCCACCAGCAGGACTCCGGCTCAGGCCGCGGGGCCTTCCGTCTCGTCTGCCTCTTCGGTCGCGTCGAGGTTCAGCAGCAGGCGGGCCTCGGCGTCGGGCAGCTCCGCGACCTTGGTCATCTTCTTTGCAATCTTCCGATGGCGGTCGGTCGCATCCGTGACCACGGAGCTGGCCTCCTCGAGCTTCTTATTGATCTTCTCGAGCAGGTCCCCGAAGTTTCCGAAGTCTTTTTTGACGGCGCCCAGCAACTTGGCGATCTCCGCGGACTTTTTCTGGACTACCAAGGTCTGGAAGCCGACGCGGAGCGAATTGACCAGCGCCATCATCGTTGAGGGCCCGGCGACCACGACGCGCTTTTCCTTCAACGTCTTTTCGATGCCGGGGTATCGGAGGACTTCGGCGTAAAGCCCTTCGGTCGGGAGGAATAGAATCGCGAAGTCCGTCGTCCGGGGCGGGTTGATGTATTTCGTGATGTCGGTCGCGAAGCTGACCACGGTGGCGGCGAGGTCTTTCTGGGCCTGGAGCAATGCGGCCGTATCCCCGATCTCCGCCGCGGCCACGATACGGTCGTAGTCTTCGCGGGGGAACTTCGAGTCAACGGGCAGGTAGACCGGCCCCTCTTCGTTGCCCGGGAGGATGATGGCAAACTCGACCGTTTCGCCGCTGCGTTCCTTTGGTCGGAAGTTTTTCACGAATTGCTTTTCCGGCACCAGCGAATCCGAAAGGAGGCTTTCCAGGAAGGTTTCGCCCCAGACGCCGCGGGTCTTCACGTTCCCCATGACGCGCTTGAGGTCATTGATGTTGGAAGTGATCTGCTGTACTTCTCCTAGGCCTTTACTGACCGCCTCGAGCCGCTCCGAGACTTGCTTGAAGCTTTCGCCCAGTCGGGACTCCAGCGTCTTCTGCAGCTTTTCGCCGACGACATCGCGCATCTCATTGAGGCGTTTTTCGTTATCCAAGCGCATCGCCTCCAACGACTTTTCCATATTCCCCTGCAGGGTCTCGGTCTTCTTGGCGTTCTCGGCGGAGAAATCGGCCACGGATTTCACCGATTCACGGCGTGTCTCAGCCAACGAGGCGACAATCTCGAGGCGCGATTCGCGGAGTCCGTCCGTCAGCTCTTTCCGGATGTCATTCGCCTGCTGCGCCTGGGCGCTCCGAAGGCGGTCCGTTTCCTTGGCGATATCGTCGCGGACGGTGCGCGCCACGAGTTCCGCGAGCCGAGCTTGCTCTTCCGGAGATACGGTCGAGCCGCGCGTCTGGTTGCGCAGGAAGACGGCAAGACCGATCGCGCTCAGGATCACGACGGCGCAAATGACAAGGGTATCCATGGTTATAGTGGAAAGACACTCTGCCCGGCCGCGGGCCTTCCGCAACTTATCCCCGCGGGTCGCCGTCGATGGCGATCGCGTTGCCGAGTTCCCACGCGGCTTCGTACGCGGCGACATAGTCGGGCGATGACCAGGCCGGCGAGGCAGCTTCGCCCCCGAGCCCGGCGATGAAGCCGTAGCGGATGCCGTGCGAGATGCGCCGGCGGCGCGGGTTCTCCCGCTGATTGCTCCACTCGAGCGCGCGGGTGAAAGCTTCGTCCGGGATCGGCGAGACGACCGACCGGCCGACCTGCCAGGCGACGACGCCGGCGTGGTCGAGGTCGCTGACCTTCCGGCCTAATGCTAAGGACAAGGGGACGGGGCCGTTCTGGCGGCCGGCCTCGATTTGCCCCTGGACCTGGAGCCTCAGGGCGACCCGCCAGCGCTCATCCACGGTGAGGAGGCCGTAGTCGTAATCCGGATCGTCCGCCGCGGTGTCGCGCAGCTCGGTCTTGGCGTAGCGCCGCCACTTGGCCAACCAGACGTTCCATTGGTCGGTCCCACGGAGGGGGGGCTTACCCAGCCAATCGGGGAGGTCTTCGCGCATCAATAATAGGGGTCTTTTGTGCCTGATATGCCATCATTTGGGTATCTGGCAAGATAAAGGTGAAATCTTGTTCACCATAATGAGGTCTGCCCCCTATCCCTCAGGGGGTTAACTCTCAAAATAACCTCATTAAATTGGATTTTTCGTCGAACTATTCCCGAGGTTTGGTGTTATCCAAGACGTACCCCTTATTCCAGTGATCAGCACCCATACGACCCAACGTGAAGGGCGGGCCTCTTTGCCCCTTTTCTATATGCTCATCGCCGCCGCTCTGGCGCCGACCCTGAGCTTCGCGCAGGCCGCTCCGGCTCCTGCCGCCGCGCCCGCCGCCGCTCCGGCGCCGATCGCCGGCGTCGCCGCCGCGGTCCCGCTCCCGGGTCTCAGTGGATCCGACCAGGTCGGTCCAGTCATCCTGCGCGATGAGACCGTCGCCCAGGTGCTCGACCTGATGCAGCGCTGGACGGGCAAGTCCATCCTTCGCCCGCAGGCACTCCCTGCCAGCGTCTACACTCTCTCGCTCCCGGCCTCGATCACCCGCGACGAAGCGCTCCTCGCCATCGAGACGCTGCTCAACCTCAACGGCATCGCCGTCATCCAGCAGGGCGACAAGTTCCTGAAGGTCGTCCCGAACCTCGTCGCGAAATCCGAATCCCCGGCGCTCCTCACGGGTTCGACGCTCACGCTGCCCCCCAGCGGTCGTATCGCCACGAAGATCTACACGCTCAAGCACGCCAACGCGCAGGAGTTCGTCACGCAAATCACCTCCGGTCTGAATGCGACCCTCGCCTCGCCGCCCATCTTCTTCGGCCGCAACAACGCCTTCCTGATTACGGATTCGATCACGAACCTCCAGAAGATCGAAAAGCTCGTCGAGCAGCTCGACAGGCCGCAGCTCGATCTCGTCGTGACCAAGAGCTACACGCTTAAGAACGCGATGGCCACCGATATGATCGCGAAGCTGACCGCGATGCTCCGCACCCCGCAGGTCGCCTCCGGCGGCGCACCTTTCCGCCTCAGCACGGGCACGACTTTCCTGGCTGACGAACGCACCAACCGCGTGCTGCTGATGGGCTCCGCCGACCAGCATGACTTCTTTGATAAGCTGATCGAGACCCTCGACCAGAAATCCAACCCGAACACGAAGACGGACGTGATCTTCCTGCGCCACGCCGACGCCCAGCAGGTCGCCACGCTCGTCACTTCCCTCGTCACCGGCCAGACCACTGCCTCCGCCCGCGCCGGTAATACGGTCCGCAATACGACCCTCAATCGCACTCCGACGCCGGTCGCCCCCGTCGCCGGAGCCGCTGGTGCCGCTGGCCCCTCGCAGATGGGTGCCGACGAGTTTAGCAGCAACCTCACGGTGCTCCCGGACATCCGCAGTAACTCGGTCGTGGTCTCGGGGACCAATGATGACCTTCGCCTCCTCCATGACCTGATCGACAAGGTCGACATCGTCCTCCCGCAGGTCCGCATCGAAGTCGTCATCGCCGAAGTGAAGCTCTCCGATAACGAGACCAACGGTTTCAACACCCTCGGCCTCACGGTCAGCAACGGTAAGCTTATCGGCATCGGCGGTACCGGTGGCGGCTTCGGCGTCAACGGCACCCCGGCCACGGTGAACGGCACGGTCGGCGCGAACTCCACTCCGATCAATGCCTCCCAAGGTTTGCTCGGCGCCAACAACAGCCTGAGCGCTACCATCGGCCTCGTCACCACACCGCGTAAGGGCGACCTGAAGATTCTCTCGGTCCCGGCCATCACGACGACCCACAACAAGGAAGCCACGCTCTTCGTCGGCGAGTCCCGCCCGGTCATCACGGGTTCGACCACGGCCGCCACCACGGGCCAGGTCACCTCCACGGTCTCGCAGCGCGACATCGGCATCACCCTCAAGGTGCTCCCGCTCATCGGCAAGGACGGCGCGGTCCAACTCCAAGTCTCGCAGTCCGTCGAAGACATCCTCGGCTCGACCATCCTCGACGGCAACGACCAGCCGATCATCGGACGTCGTACGACCGATTCCTACGTGAGCGCGATGAGCGGCGAAATCGTCGTCCTCGGCGGCCTCCAGCGCACGGTGACCACGAAGTCCACCTCGCGCCTCGGCCCCATCCCGATCATCGGCGATATCTTCGGTTCCTCGACCAACCTCGAGGAGAAGCAGGAGCTGATCATCTTCCTCCGCCCGTACGTGCTCAACAGCTCGGCCGTCGATAACCTCGACGCCCTCAGCCGCGCCACGAGCAACGCCAATGGCGCCGAGGTGAAGAAGATCCTCGATAACGTCCCCGGCAAGGCGCCCGCCGCCCCGGCCGCTCCCGACAAGAAGTAACATGTTGACCGTCGACCGGCACGGACTGCCCTCGGCCTTGGCCGAGCGCCTGACCGACGAAGTTCGCGCTTCGTTCGCGGAGACCCCGCGCGAAGGTCGCTTCAAGTTCCTCGCGCAGGCGCTCAACCTCGACGAGGCCGCGCTCCTCGCCGAACTCTCCCGCCTCACGGGCCTCGAAGTCCTCGAGGAGCCCGCCATCGATCCGGAGGGCATGAAGATTCTGCCCGCGCGCATCGCCTCCGAAGCCCAGGTCGTCCCGACGCTCCTCCCCGGCGGCGAAGAAGGCCGCCTCCGCCTCGTCACGGCGCTCCCGCCCGACACCGATACGGCCGACTGGGTCGCGACCTTCGCCACCCGCCGCCCGAAGTGGTATCTCTCCCCGCCCGAACGCGTCAGCGCGCTGATCAACGATAACTACGGCGTGGGTTCCGGTAGCCTTGAAGACGAAGGCGACGATCTCCCGGCCGCCGAAGTCAACCAAGACGTCGAAGCCGATCAAGACGCCGCCGTCGTGCGCTTCGTCACCGAAGTCCTCACGCAGGCCGTCGCCGAAGGCGCGACCGACGTCCACTTCGAGCCGCAGGAAAATAATCTCCGCATCCGCTATCGCGTCGACGGTATCCTGATCGCGATTCCGCTCCCTGATAATCTGGCCCGCTTCCAGGACGCGATCATCTCGCGCCTGAAGATCATGGCCCGCCTCAACATCTCGGAACGCCGCCTCCCGCAGGACGGGCGCATCAACTTCCGCGACGGTAAGACGGTCCTCGATATCCGCGTCTCGACCATCCCGACGATCTACGCCGAGTCCGTCTCGCTGCGTCTCCTCAATCAGCGGAAGGAGGCCTACAACATGGACCGCATCGGCATGAACGCCGACGAGCAGGCCGCGGTCCGTAAGGTCCTCGACTACCCGCACGGCATCATTCTGGTCACGGGCCCGACGGGTTCCGGTAAGTCGACCACGCTCAACGCCTTCCTCCAGGCGATCAATTCCCCCGACATCCGCATTGTGACGATCGAAGACCCGATCGAATACGAAGTGCCCGGCGCCAATCAGGTGCAGACGCGCGCGGAGATCGGCCTCACCTTCGCCGGCGCCCTCCGCAGCACGCTGCGCCAGGATCCCGACGTCATCATGGTCGGTGAAATCCGTGACTTGGAGACCGCCGAGATCTCGATTCGCGCCTCCCTCACGGGCCACTTGGTCTTCTCGACCCTCCATACCAACGACGCGCCCGGCGCGATCACGCGTCTCGTCGACATGGGCGTCGAGCCCTTCCTCGTCGGCTCCGCCGTCGAGCTGGTCATCGCCCAGCGCCTCGTCCGCCGCCTGTGCGCGGATTGCGCCAAGACCGTTCCGGTCGACCGCAAGAAGATCCTGCCCGCCCTCGAGGCGCTTGGCATGGACGAATCTTTCCTGAAGGACGTGTCGACCCTCAAGGAAGCTTGTGGCTGCCGTAAATGCCGTAACACGGGTTACCGT
>CAINSX010000343.1 GCA_903853185.1 uncultured Opitutia bacterium | reverse complement strand
CCAGAAGACGGCCAGCGCCATAAGGGTGGCCTGATAATGGCCGCGCACCTCGATGCCAATGTCTTCGGTCTCCTTGACGCGGGCCTCGAGCTCCTTCGAAAGCTTCGGGTCGCCCTTCACCTTGAAGGAAGGCAGTCCGCTCAGGGCGGACCCGTTGTCAGACATGAGGTACTCGATGAGGTCGTGCTCGCCTTCGCGGTTCACGAGGTAGCGGACATCATAGACCTTGGCCCCGGCGTGATCGGTGACCTGAGCGATGCGCACGTTCACGGCCACGCCGTAACGGAAAGGCTTCACGATGAGCCCGGGGCCGCTGTAGGTGATGATGGCGGCCTGCTCGACACCGAGCGGGACCTTGAGGTTGTCCTCCTGCTGCAGGAACCACCAGCCAGCGACGATGACCGCAAGCACGGCCAGCCCCCGGAGGAGCCATGCACGGAGCGATGTCTTCGACGCGGCCATGGTCAGCGAGCGGAACGGCTGGCGAAGCCGCGGTTCTTAAGGAAGTAGGTCAACTTACCGAGAATCGGCTCGTCGGTGCGCAGAGGGAGGTAATCGATGCCGAAGCGGCTGAGCTCGGCCTTCCAGCCAGAAGAGTCGACCTGGCGACGTCCGCCGAAGCCGACAAAGCCGCGCCCCGATTCGGCCTCTACACCGCGGATGATGCCCGCGCCACGCAACCCCTGCTCGGCGGGGTCTTCGAAATGCAGCACGATACAGTCATGGCGCTGGGCCAGTACTTGCAGGGCCGCGATGGCGTCCGGATCATGCAGATCGCTCAGGACGATGACCGTGGTGCGCTTGGCTAAGGACGGCGCGAGCTCGCGGGCGCGGACGGACAGCGAAGTCTTCTCGGCGAAATCGTGCTGCCGCAGCTGATGCGCCCACTCCATCACAATGTTACGCGATAAGGTCGGCCGGATATGTAGCTCGCGGGCGCCGCAACCGATGAGACCGACGGGCGTGACCGAGGATTGGGCGGCCAAGCCGATACCGGTGGCCACGCGCACCGCCCAGGCGTATTTGCTGAGCGGCTGCGATGACACGCACATGGAAGCCGAAGTATCGAGCAGGAGGTAAAGCGGGATCTGCTTGGTCTCCTTGAACTCCTTCACGTACAGTTTGCCGAGGCGCGCCGAGATCTTCCAATCGATGAACTTGACCGCGTCGCCCGCGACATACGGACGGGACTGGACGTACTCCAAACCGGCGCCATGGAACACGGAATCACGCTGGCCGAAATCCAGGCTGTTCGCGAGGCGCCGGACGGCGACTTCGAACTGCCGGCTGTCGACCGGATCGTGAGGCAATGTCCGCTGACGTCTCATCGGCTCAGCCTAATCCAGCGAGGATCGATTCCAGCACCTTGGCGCTGGTCTGGCCCGCGGCCGCGGCTTCATAGCTCACGCGGACACGGTGCAGGACGACGTCCTCGGCGAGGTCGAAGAGGTCCTCAGGGGTGACATAATCACGGCCGCGGATGACCGCGCGGGCGCGGGCGGCGTTGACGAGGGCCAAGCCGGCGCGAGGACTGCAACCGAAGTCGAGGTCCTTGGATTCACGGGTCCGGCGCACGAGCTCGACGGAGTGGCGAAGGAAGACCTCGCTCACGTGGACGCCCTGGACGGCTTCCATCGCAGCGACGAGGTCGCCCTTGGTGCCGACCGGAGAGTCGTCGATCATGTCGAAGGCCGTCTTCGGGACAGCCCCGCCCTCTTCCTTGCGCAGGCCCATACCGAGCTGGCGCTGGAGGATATCCTGCTCTTCGTCGCGACCGGGGTAACCCAGGCGATGGAGGAGCATGAAACGGTCGAGCTGTGCTTCCGGCAGTTCAAAGGTGCCGGACTGCTCGACGGGGTTCTGCGTCGCGATGACGAGGAACGGCGTCGGCAGGCGCATGGTCTGTCCACCGAGGGTGACCTTGCGCTCCTGCATCGCTTCGAGCAT
>CAINSX010000342.1 GCA_903853185.1 uncultured Opitutia bacterium | reverse complement strand
GGGCGGAGACGACCGCGACGACCGGAGCCTTGCCATCCGCTTCGGCCGCACCAAGCGCACGGACTTCCGCGCCGACCGCGGTGGCGGCGACGAGAAGGACGGACATGGTGAGGACGTTGCGCACGGTTTGGATTACTGGGCTTCCTTGCGGGAGGGCTGGGTGTGCTGGCGGAAGGTGCGCGTAGGAGCGAACTCGCCGAGCTTATGGCCGACCATGTTTTCCGTCACATAGACGGGGACGAAGGCCTTGCCGTTGTGGACCTCGAGATTGAGACCGATGAAGTCCGGGGTGACCGTCGAGCGACGAGACCAGGTCTTGATCGGCTTACGGCTGTTGGCCTTCTGGGCGACGGAGACTTTGTCGACGAGGTGGGCGTCGACATAGAAACCCTTTTTGCGGGAGCGTGCCATGTTATGAGAGGATCAGGAAGGGTTAGACCTGCTTCACCTTGCGGCCGTTGCGGCGCAGGATGATCTGGTTGTTGGAGGCCTTCGCCTTGGTGCGGGTCGGGAAGCCCTTGGCGAGCTGGCCCCACGGGGATTTGAGGTGCTGACGACCGCCGCCACCCTTCTTCTTGCCGCCGCCACCGCCGTTCGGGTGATCGACAGGGTTCATGGACATACCACGCTGACGAGGACGGATGCCCTTCCAGCGGCTGCGACCAGCCTTACCGAGGCTGGCGTTGTGGTGGTCGACGTTGCCGACGATGCCCACGGTGGCGCGGCAATCGGCGTTAAGGTAGCGCTGTTCGCCGGAAGGCATGCGCAGGATGGCGCGACCTTCCTCGAGACCGAGGAGCTGGGCGAAGCCGCCGGCGGAGCGGGCGAGCTGACCACCCTTGCCGGGTTCGATCTCGATGCAATGGATGAAGGTGGCCGGAGGGATCAGGCTCAGCGGCAGGGAGAGGCCGGGGGTGAGCTGTTCCTGGGCGGTGTTAGTGCTGACGACCGTGTCGCCGACCTTGAGGCCATCCGGAGCGAGGATGTAATTCAGGGTCTTGTCGGCGTACTCGATGAGGGCCAGGTGAGAGGTGCGGTTCGGATCGTACTCGATCCGGATCACGGTCGCCGGGGAGTCCAGGCGGTCGCGGCGGAAGTCGATGGCGCGATAGAGCTTCTTATGACCTCCGCCACGACGGCGGGAGGTGATGCGACCGTAACAGTTACGGCCCATCGCGCGGTGCTTGAACTCGGTGAGGGAGCGCTCGGGGCGACCGGCGTGCAGGCCCTCGGTCTTGACGCGCACAAGGAAGCGCGTTCCGGGGGTGATAGGACGATGAGTGATGATGGGCATGGCTTTGCTGCTCCGAGATTAGGCGAGGGAGATGACGTCGCCCTTCTTGAGGGTGACGATGGCGCGACGGGAATTCGTCTCGGTGTAGATCGAACCGCCGGAGAGGCGGCTGCGACGCAGCTTGCCCTTGCGGATGAGGATGTTGATCTTCTCGACGGTCACCTTGAAGGAGGCCTCGACGGCCTTCTTGATCTGGGCGCGATCGGCACCAGGGTAGACCTCGAAGACGTACTTGTTGGCTTCGGCGAGGCCGGAGGCCTTTTCCGTGAGGATCGGGCGGCTGATGATTTCAGAAGCGGGCTTCATGGGTATCTGACTTAGTTTTTAGCGCGCTCGAGGACCTTGTTGAGGCCTTCTTCCGAGATCAGGATGCGCGGGGTGCGCACGAGATCGAGAGCGTTGAGATTGGAAGAGTTGGAGAAGATGGCGCGGCTCAGGTTGCGGCTGGCGCGGACGACGTTGTCGGACCAGGTGGTGTCGACGACGAGGAGGCGCTTACCGGCCGGGCTCACGTTGGTGAGGACCTTGGCGAAGAGCTTGGTCTTGGGCTGGGCGACTTCGAACTTCTCGATGACCGAGATGCCACCGTCGGCGGCGAGCTCGAAGAGCGCGCGCTGGAGGGCAATCTTCTTGGCCTGAGCGGTGATGGTCTTGGACCAGTCGCGAGGGCGAGGACCGAAGACGACGCCGCCCTTGAACATCTGGGGGGCGCGCTTGTCGCCGTGGCGGGAACCGCCGGAACCCTTCTGCGGCAGGACCTTCTTACCGGAACCAGCGACTTCGCCGTAATCCTTGGTCTTGGAGGTGCCCTGGCGCTTGTTGGCCTGGTAGGAGACGATCACCTGCTTGAGCAGGGCGACGCCCTTGGAGCCTTCGAAGGAAGGAATATCGAATTCCTTTTCGGTGAAGGCGGAGCCGTCGGACTTATAAACTTTGAGCTTCATATCGCTGAGATGCTAGGTGGGTTACTTGGCGGCGATGGCCTTCTTGGCCGGACGCACGAGGACGACCTCACCGTTGGCGCCGGGGAAGCTGCCCTTGATGAGGAGGAGGTTCTTTTCCGCGAGGACCTGGACGACGCGGAGATTCTGGACGGTGCGCTGCACCGAGCCCATGTGGCCCGGCATCTTCTTGCCCTTGAAGACGTGACCCGGAGTCTGGCGCATGCCGATCGAGCCGATTCGGCGGTGCATCATGTGACCGTGGGAGTCAGGCTGACCGTCCATGTTGTAGCGCTTGACGACGCCCTGGAAGCCGCGGCCCTTGACGGTGCCGATGACGTCGACCATCTCGCCGGCGGTAAACTTCTCGACGGTGATGACGTCGCCGACCTTGGCCTGCGTGGCGCCGGCCTGGCGGATTTCGTGAAGATGGGTGTGAGGAGCGACGCCTGCCTTACGGAGGTGGCCGACTTCGCCGGCCGTCATGCGGCTTTCCTTCTGGGGACCGAAGGCGATCTGGACGGCATCGTAGCCATCCTTGTCGACGGTCTTGACCTGGGTGACGGGACAGGGGCCCGCTTGGACGACCGTGACAGGGACGAGGTTGTTATCCGCGTCATAGACCTGGGTCATTCCGATTTTCTTACCGAGTAGCTGGTGTTTCATTTTTCTAAGAGGCAGGTGGCGTTTCCGCCGTTTGGTCATTGCTGACCTGCATTAGGCTTAGGATTCCTTGCGGAATCTTGGTCCTGATAGAGGGGCTTGGACGTCCTGCGTTGGGTTGGAGGTTAAGGTGGAGGGTTGAAGAGTTAGACTACGATGTTGATGTCAACCCCAGAAGGCAGGTTGAGCTTCTTCAGTTCGTCCACGGTCTGGGCGTTGGGCTCCATGATCTCGATCAGGCGCTTGTGCGTACGGATCTCGAACTGGTCCATGGACTTCTTGTCCACGTGGGGGGAACGGTTGACGGTAAGACGGGAGATGTCGGTCGGCAGCGGCACGGGGCCGGTGACGCGGGCGCCGGTGCGCTTGGCGGTGTCGACGATCTCATTGGCGGACTGATCGACCATGCGGTAGTCGAAGCCCTTGAGCTTGATGCGGATTTTGGTGCGGGCCATCGGGAAGGGAGTTGGGGGGTGAGATTAGGTGCGGGCCGGGGCGCGGGAAGAGGTCTCGACGACCTGCTTGAGGATCTGCGCGGGGACCTGCTCGTAGTTGGCGGGCTCCATCGAGTACGAGGCGCGACCCTTGGACAGGGAGCGGACGTCCGTGGAGTAACCAAACATTTCGGCGAGCGGGACGCGGGCCTCGATATTGCAGAGGCCAGCCTTGGTTTCCATGCCCTGGATCTGGCCGCGGCGGCGGTTAAGGTCGCCCATGATGTCGCCCTGGTATTCTTCCGGGGTGACGACTTCGACCTTCATGATGGGCTCGAGCAGGATCGGCTTGGCGTCCTTCATGGCTTCCTTGAACGCGAAGATACCGGCCATCTTGAAGGCCATTTCGTTCGAGTCCACTTCATGGAAGGAACCGAAGACGATGCGGGCCTTGAAGTTGATCACCGGGTAACCGGCGACGGTGCCGTTGTTGGCGGCTTCGAGGATGCCTTCGGTGGCGGGCTTGATGAATTCCTTGGGGATGACGCCGCCGACGATCTCGTTGACGACTTCTTCGCCCTTCTCGCCGGCGACGCGCGTGGCGGGCGGGTTCGGCTCGAGCTTGATCTCGACGTGGCCGTACTGGCCGCGGCCACCCGACTGGCGGATGAACTTACCCACGCCTTCGGAGGCGAGATTGATGGTTTCGCGGTAGGAAATCTGGGGCTTGCCGGACTTGGCCTCGACCTTGAACTCGCGCTTGAGACGGTCGACGATGATTTCGAGGTGAAGCTCGCCCATGCCGGAGATGAGGGTCTGGCCCGTCTCAGGATTGGAGGTCACGCGGAAGGTCGGATCTTCCTGGGCGAGACGCTGCAGGCCGATGGAGAGACGCTCCTGGTCACCCTTGGAGTTGGGCTCGATGGACATCGAGATGACAGGCTCGGCGAAGGTGGTCTTCTCGAGGATCAGGTCGTCTTCGGCGGTCAGGGTGTCGCCGGTGGCGATGTCCTTCGGTCCGATGATCGCGCAGATGTCACCGGAGTAGGCGACGTCGATCTCTTCGCGGTCCATCGCGCGCAGGAGCACGATGCGCGAGATGCGCTCGTTCTTGCGGGTACGAGGATTGTAGAGGGCTTCGCCCTTCTTGAGCTGGCCGCGGTACACGCGGTAGAAGACAAGCTGGCCGACGTGCGGGTCGGACCAGAGCTTGAAGCAGAGGCCGGTGACCTTGGCCTTGTCGTCCGGACCGATGGTGATCTCCTTGTCGCCGTCGTCGATGAACGCCTTCTGGGGGCGCATGTCGATCGGGGACGGGAGGAAGTCGACGACGCAGTCGAGGAGCATCTGGACGCCCTTGTTCTTGAAAGCGGAACCGGGGATGACGCCGATGAAGTTGAGCGAGAGGGTGGCCTTACGGATGCCCGTGCGCATTTCTTCGATGGTCACTTCCTGACCGTCGAGGTACTTGGCGGCGAGGACGTCGTCGAAGTCGGCGAGACCTTCGATGAGCTTGGTGCGCCAGAGCTTGGCTTCTTCCTTCTGCTTCTCGGGAATCTCGATCACGTCGAACTTCATTCCCTTCGGGTCGGTCTCGTCGTAAAGGTAGGCGGTGTTCTTGATCAGGTCGATCATGCCCTTGAAGTCTTCGCCCTGGCCGATCGGGATGAAGAGGGGGTGGGCGTTGCCCTTGAGCTTCTCGCGGATGTCGTCGACGGCACCGAAGTAATCGGCACCGGTACGGTCCATCTTGTTGACGAAGGCGACGCGCGGGACGCCGTACTTGTTCATCTGGCGCCAGACGGTTTCGGACTGGGGCTGCACGCCGGCGACGGCGCAGAAAACGGCGACGGCGCCGTCAAGGACGCGGAGCGAGCGCTCCACCTCGGCCGTGAAGTCCACGTGGCCCGGGGTGTCGATGATGTTGATGCGATGGTCGATGTTCGCGAAATGGCCTTCCTTGGTCTTCCAGCCGGCGGAGATGGCGGCCGCGGTGATCGTGATGCCACGCTCGCGTTCCTGTTCCATCCAGTCGGTGGTAGCGGTACCGTCATGCACCTCGCCCATCTTGTGCACCACGCCGGTGTAGAAGAGGATGCGCTCCGTCGTGGTCGTCTTGCCGGCGTCGATGTGCGCGGCGATGCCGATGTTACGCGTGTGCTCGAGAGGGAACGCGCGGGACGGAGAATTGAATTCGGAAAGTTTGGCCATGGTCGGAACCGTTCAGGTGCTTCGGAAATTACCTGCTGATTACCACTTGAGGTGGGCGAAGGCACGGTTGGCCTGGGCCATCTTGTGCGTCTCTTCGCGCTTCTTCACCACGTTGCCGGTGTTGTTGTAGGCGTCGACGAGCTCGGCGGCGAGGGCTTCGGACATCGTGGTGCCCTTGCGACCGGCGGCGGCGGCGGCGACCCAGCGCAGCGCGATGCTGTTCTGACGCTCAGGAGAGACTTCGACCGGGACCTGGTAGGTGGCGCCACCGACGCGACGGCTCTTCACTTCGAGCTTCGGACGGCAGTTCTCGAGGCCGCCGAGCAGGAGCTCGACGGGATTACCCTTCATCAGCTTTTCGCTGACCTTCTCGATCGCGCCGTAGACGATGCCTTGGGCGATGGACTTCTTGCCGGACTTCATCACGACGTTGATGAGCTGGCTGATGAGGGGGGAGCCGTAACGGGCGTCCGGGAGGTGGGCGCGCTTGGCTGCTTTGCGACGACGAGACATATTCTAAGGGAGTTGGGTTCGGAAACGGATTAGGCCTTCTTTTCCTTCGGACGCTTGACGCCGTACTTGGAACGGGAGCGACGACGCTTCTCGACGCCGGAGCAGTCGAGGGGGCCGCGGACGATGTGGTAGCGCACGCCCGGAAGATCC
>CAINSX010000341.1 GCA_903853185.1 uncultured Opitutia bacterium | reverse complement strand
GAGCGGAATCCAAGACTCAGCCAGGCCGGCACGATTCGCCGCGGCGACTTCCTTCGAAGGCTTCTTGATCGCGTTGAGCCAGACCCCGATGGGGCCGTCGTAACGGCGACGCAGGTAGGAGATCGCGAGTCGGGCCTGATTGATTGCGCCAAGGCGATCTTCGACGACCACGATGGCGACGGTCGGATTGATGGCTGCGGCGAAGTCCGCCCAGTCCTTGCCCTTGGGGTCGATCGGCACGGCCACGCCACCGGCGCCTTCGACGACGCGACACGGCGCGTGCGGGACGGCTTTGTAGAGTTTGAGCAGCGTCGGGAGGTCGAGCGTCTTACGCGCCTTCTTCGCCGCGGCGAGCGGGGCGATCGGCGCCGGGAGCGTCAGCAGCGTGTGCGCTTCAGCCCACTTGCCCGCGGCCTTCTTGGCGTCGGCCGGACGACCGGCGCCCGCGCCTGACTCCACCGGCTTGATGACCTGCGTGAAGCCGTCGCGGGAAAGGCGACGCGCGAGCAGGCCGGCGACGTGGGTCTTGCCCACGCCGGTGTCGCTGCCGGTGACGAAGATGAGGGCCATATTATTTGCAGCCGCAACCGCCGTTGCCGCAGGATTCTTCCGCGGCGTTGGCCGCGGCGAATTCCGCGACGTTCGGCCATTCGGCTGGCTTAGCGTCCGCCGGGGCGAGGTCGCCGCGATGAATGCGACGGGCTTCGTCCGGGTGCATTGGGTGCAGGCCGAGACGCTTCATGAGGTTCATGTCCTCTTCGATGTCGGGATTACCCGTCGTGAGGAGCTTCTCGCCGAGGAAGATCGAGTTGGCACCGGCGAGGTAGCAGAGGGCCTGCGTCTCGTCGTTCATGTTGGCGCGGCCAGCGGAGAGGCGGACCATCGCCTTCGGCATCAGGATACGGGCGACCGCGATCGTGCGGACGAATTCGATCGTATCGACGAACTTGCGGCCCGCGAGCGGCGTGCCTTCGACGGCCACCAGGGCGTTGATCGGCACGGAGTCGGGCTGAGGGTCGAGCTGCGCGAGTTCGACGAGCATCTTCATGCGGTCGTCGACCGTCTCGCCCATGCCGAGGATACCGCCGGAGCAGACCTCGAGGCCGGCCTTGCGGACATTCGAGAGCGTCTGGAGGCGATCGTCGTAGGTGCGGGTCGTGATGATCTTCGAGTAGTGCTCGCGGGAGGTGTCGAGGTTGTGGTTATAGACGTCGCAACCGGCCTGCTTGAGGCGCCCAGCCTGTGCTTCGCTGACCATCCCGAGGGTGCAGCAGACTTCGAGGCCGAGTTCTTTCACGCCTGAGACCGTGTTCAGCACGCTGTCGAACTGCTTGCCGTCGTTCACGCGGCGCCAGGCGGCACCCATGCAGAAGCGGGTCGCGCCGCCGGCCTTGGCCTTGCGGGCGTCGGCGAGGATCGCCTGCGTCTCCATGAGGGCTTCGGTCTCGAGGCCGGTCTGGTTGTGCACCGACTGCGGGCAATAGGCGCAGTCTTCGGGGCAGGCGCCCGTCTTGATCGACTTCAGGGTGCAGAGCTGCACGCCGGCCGGATCCTGGTTGGCCTGGTGGACTTGCTGAGCCTTGAAGATCAGCGTGTTGAGCGGCAGGTCGTAGAGCGCTCGGGCTTCGGTGAGGTTGGGCATGTGTTTAAGAAGAGAGTATGGAGTTTAGAGTATCGAGTATCGGGGAAAGGTAGGGTCGGCACTGCGTGCCGACCTAGTCTGCTTTGAGATTCGGAAGCACATCATCCATCGCGAGACGGACGGCGCGGACGAGATGCTTCACTTCATCGTCCTGGATGGAGATCGGCGGGACGAAGAGAATCGAGTCGCCCAGCGGACGGATGACCAGGCCGTGGCGGCGGGCAGCAAGAGCGACGCGATAACCCGCGCGGGTGGCTGTCGGCCAGCGTTCGGCGGAGGCGGGCTTGAATTCGACGGAGCCCGTGAGGCCGAGCTGAGGGAAGGCGCGCACGTGCGCGTGTCCGGCGAAGGCAGCGTCCATCTCACGACCCAGCAGCGCGGCGCGTTCGGCGACCTGACCCGAGGCCAGCATCGGCTTGAGCTTACGGAGGGAAGCCCGG
>CAINSX010000340.1 GCA_903853185.1 uncultured Opitutia bacterium | reverse complement strand
GCTCCAGAGTCCGCCGACGGCGAGCAGCACGAGGCCCGCGATCGCCAGCCCAGCGGCCTTGCGATCGCCAGAGGCTTCCTCCGCGGAGCGGCGGAGCCAGAGACCTGCGAGAATGCCGAGCAAAGCGTTACCGATGGCCGGAATCACGGCGAGCAGGCCTTCGGGGTCGTGGATACCCTTGTGCAACTTTCCCGGCAGGAGCAGACGGTCGACGTAGCTGGCGAAGTTGCCTTCCATCGTCAGGTCGCCGGCGGCGAAGCCCGGCGCATGGCCGAACGACATGATCGCCCAATAGCCAAGCAAGATACCTGCGAGCCAGGTCCAAAGGCGCTTCGGGGTTTCGAAATTGAAGGCGAAGATGAGCTGGGCGAACATACCCGCGAGACCGATGCGGCCGAGCACGCTACCGAAGCGCATGTTCTCGAGGCCCTTCCACTGGAGGCCGTTGTTATAGATGACACCGAGCAACACGAGAATCAGGCCACGCTGAACGATTTTGCGGCAGACTTCGCCGCGAGCGCCTTCCGTCAGGCGACGCGTCAGCGAATAAGGCGTCGAGACACCAGCCATGAAAAGGAAGAGCGGAAAGATGAGATCTTCGAAGTGAAAGCCGTTCCAAGCCACATGACCCAGCTGCGTATTTACCACCGCCAGCCAACCCCAGCCGGTCAGCGCCAGGAGGGCGACGATGATCTCGTGCCCGCCGACAATCCAGAAGAGGTCGAATCCGCGCAGGGCATCGAGTGAGAGCAGGCGTTCGGACTTAGGGGCAGGAGTCTCCATGGGGGTAGGGCTTTTCTATCCCTGCACCGAAGGAGGTCTACTCGGAAAGTCCTCCTTAATGGCCCACGGCCATAGAAAGCAGAAATGGATACATCGTCGCCGTTATCAGCCAACCGCTAACCGCAGAGACCCCGCGCCGCTTCGCGGCGCTTACATCCGCTCGACCGGCTCGATGCCGAGCAGACGCAGGCCGGTTTCCATGACGGCACAGGTGCGCGAGCACAGCATGAGGCGACGGGCCTTCACGGCGGGATCATCCACGATGACGCTGTCGGCTGCATAGAAAGTGCCGTAAGCGGCGGCGAGTTCGTGCAGGTAAGTGCAGAGGTGGTGCGGACGCAGTTCCTCGAGCGCCTGGTCGAGCGCGGCGGTGAAAGCCAGGAGCTTACGGGCCAGCGCGATCTCGGCCGGGGTCTCCGGATCTGTCGCGCCTTCTTCGCCCTGCCCTACAGCCAGACCGCTCTTGCGGAAGATCGAACGAACGCGGACGACGGCGTACATGAGGTACGGCGCGGTGTTGCCTTCGAAGGCGAGCAGCTTGTCCCACGAAAAAGTGTAATCCATCGTGCGGTTCGATGACAGGTCAGCGTAACGCATGGCGGCGATGCCGATGGCCTTGCCGATCTCCCGACGCTCCGCTTCGGGGAGGTCAGGGCTCTTTCTCGTGACGGCATCGAAGGCCCGCTGCGTGGCCTCGTCGATGAGGGCCTGCAGGCGAACGGGATCGCCGGACTTGGTTTTGATGGCCTTGCCGTCCTCACCGAGGATTGTGCCAAACCAGACGTGGCGGAGACGCGGGAGCTTACGGCCGGAAGCCTTGAACCACTTGCCCCCGGTCACGAAGAGCTGGTGGAAGTGGTCCTGCTGACGTCCGTCCGTGACGTACACAATCTCGTCGGCCTTAAAGTGCTCGGTGCGGTAAAGCAACGTGGCGAGGTCGGTGGAGGCGTAATTCGAGGAACCATCCTTCTTGCGGACGATGAACGGCATCTTCGTCTCGGCGTCGCGCGAGAAGCGCGGCTCTTCGTCATGCCAGACCACGAGGGCGCCTTCGCTTTCCTCGGCCAGCTTGTACTTCGCGAGCTCGGCGTAGACCTGGTCGACCTTATCGCGGTAGAAGGACTCACCGAGAATGACGTCGGTCTTGAGGCCAAACTGGTCGTAGATGCGCTGGCAGGCGGCGTTGGAGACCTCGACGATCTCCTTCCAGAGAGCGGTGTTCGCGGCGTCGCCGGCCTGCAGTTTTGCGAGTTCGGCACGCGCGGCGTCCATAAGCGCAGGGTCGGCCTTGGTGGCGGCGCTGCCCTCCTTGTAAAGGCGCTCGAGATCTTCGAGGGCATTCGGACTCTTGGCGTCCAGCTGGAAACCGGCGCGACGGATCGCGAGGATAAGGATACCGAAGTTCGTACCCCAGTCGCCGATATGATTATCGCGAACAAGGTCGGCGCCGCAGAACTCGATGAGGCGGGCGACGGCCTCGCCGATGACGATCGGGCGCAGGTGGCCAACGTGCATCTGCTTGGCGGTATTCGGCGACGGATAGTCGATGACGACCTTGCGTCCGCCCATCAGACGGGCCGCGCCGGCGCGCCACTTGGATTCGTCGCGGTACTCACGCAGCCAGGCGCCGAGGGCGGCGGGCGTGAGCTTGAAATTAATGAAGCCCGGACCGGCGACCTCCATCTGGACGATCTTGTCATCGAGCCCGCCTTGGGCGCGCACCGCTTCGACGAGCGCGGTGGCAAGGGCACGCGGGTTGGCCTTGGCCTTCTTGGCGGCGGCAAGGATGCCGTTGGCCTGGAAGTCGGCGTGACGGGGATCCGAGGGCTTCAGCTCCGGATGGAAGTCGGCTTCGAGGCCAGGGACGGAAGCGGCCGCCTTGCGCAGCAGGGCGTCGATTTCACGGGCAGGATTGAACCAGACGGACATGCCTCAAGCCGTAAGCCCCTACGCCCCCTCGGCAAGCGAAGAAGGCCTAATAGGGCTAGGGACAGGGCTTGGGCTAGAAGAGGCGAGCGCCGGCGGACAAGAGGCACCATGCAGGCAAAGAGAGCAGCGACGGGATAAACCCAGGCCCGCGCTCTCTGGCATCACCTAGCCCTGCCCCTAGCCCTAGCTCTAGCCCTACGCAGTCTACTTCAGCGTCTTGAGGTAGGTGAAGAGGTCCGTGACCTGTTCGTCCGTGAAACCGTCGAGCAGACCTTCCGGCATGAGCGAGCGACGTAGGTACTTGGCGGACGCCACTTCGGCCTTCGGCACGCGACGATCGGCGCCGCCAGGCTGACGGAGCACGTAGGCGGTTGCGTCCTCGGAAACATAGAACGCCTCGATGACCTCGCCCGCCTTGAGCTTCACCTGGAAGATACGGTACGCGGCTTCGATCGCGGCGTTCGGGTCGATGATATTACGGATGACGGCTTCCATGCCCATCGCGCCGGCGCCGGAAAGATTCGGGCCGATGAGTCCGCCCTGCCCGTTGATCATGTGGCAGGACTGACAGAGAGCGACGACGGCCTTGCCCTTGGCGGGATCGCCGGCCTTCGCCGCGAGCGCGGTGTAACGGGCGGTCTTCTTCTCGAGGGCCGCGAACTGCTCGCCATTGAGGAGCGGAGGCGCATCGGTGGTGCGCACGATCTTGGCGCCCTTGCCGAGCTTACCCCAGGCGGCATCACCGCTGGCCGACGCAAAGACGAGGGACTCCGGGAGTTTCTCGCCAGCGAAGGTGCGGGTCATATTGGTGCGGACCTCGGCTGGCTTACGCTCGACGTTCCAGATTCGGTATTCGGCAAAAGCACCCTGCGTGCCGCCCGCAGGCGTCGACCAGCCGATCGTCAGGCCAGGCAGGTCGTGAGGCTGGGCCGACTTTGAAGTCCCAGTGAGTTCGCCGTCCTGATAGACGCGAAGGATGCCGGCCGCGTCACGCGTCAGGGCGATGTGCGTCCAGATACCGACCGAAGTCGGCTTACTTGAAACGACCGCATCACGAATGGTGCCACCCATGTAGGCGCGGAAGATACCGCCCGCGAAATTGAGGTCCAGCACCCCAGGCGCACCGAGGAGGCTGTCGTTGTTGTCGATCTTGCCGTCGAGGCGGACCCAGGTCTCAACGGTGAAGGCACCCTTGAGAACGACGCCAGTCTTGGCGACGGCGTCATTGGAACCGTCCAGGGTCAGCACGCTGCGGAACACGCCGCCGAGCCGCTGAGAGACAATCGCAAGCTCCGGGCTGTCACCCAGCGCGATCGCGAGCTTCTCCGCGACAGGAATCTCGATTTCGGCGACGGCGACGGACTGGTCGACCAGACCAGCGGCGATGGCCTTAGCGCCGGCCTTAGTGCCGCTGATGCCGTCGAGGACGACTTTGCGGTCATTCGCGGGAAGTGTCGGATAGAGCTTCATCGCGAGCACGGAAGCTTGCGGCGAACGGGAAGCGACTAAAGCGCGCAGGGCGAGATTCGAGACCTCCGCCGGCGACGTGCCGACGAGCGCGGCGACAGCCTCAGGCTGGGTCGTACGCAGTTGCTGAAGCCCGATCAGCGCTTCGCGACGGGAATCGTCGCGGGAGAGCAAGGCGAGCAAATCGTCCTCCAGCCCGACCAGTTGGAAGCCGCCGATCAGCTGGGCGGCCAAGGCACGCTCGGCGACGCCTTGGGCGAGCAAGGCCTTGGCGGCCTCGGTGACGACGGGGCCGACCTTGGCCGGATCGAGGTCCGTACGCGTGACAAGCAGGAGCTCAACGACGCGATTACGGACGGACGCGTCAGCGAGAAGTTTGCGAAGCACGGCGACGCTCGCCGGCTGGTCCAGGGTCTTGGCGACGGCGAAGAGTTCATCCGGGCCGGGAGCCCGGTTTAGCTGACCGACCAGTTCGGCGATGAGGGGCGCGCCGACTTTGGGGTCGAGCGCGAGCGCGGCGAACATCCGTCCTTCGGCGGGCAGCGATTTCGCGGCAATCGAAGAGAGGAATGTCGCGACGGCCTCAGGCTGGCGCTCGAGGTACATGCGCACGAGGAAGCGCTCGAAGTCGCGCTCATATGCGACGCCGACCTTGATCGGCTTACCGCGACGGTCTGAGGCGGTGGGAGCGTCGAGCGAAGGTCCGGCGAAACGCATCATCACGCCCAGGGCGGCGGGATACTTAACCGAAGCCTCGCCGAGGGTTTTGATCGCGGCGGCACGGACTTCCGCATCAGGGTCCGCGGAGAGGGCGGAGAGCGCCTCGAAATGAGGAGACCAAGCCCCGAAGTGACGCAGCGCGTTCACGGCTTCGCGTCGGACGTTGCGATTAGGATCTGAAAGGAGACGCATCGCCAGCGGCCCCATCTTCTGGCCGTGCCCGGCGAGGACCCAGAGGGCTTGGATGCGGCGGGCGGGCGAAGCGGAAGCGTCCTCGGCGATGGCGGTCAGCGCGCGGGTCGTTGCTTCGCCTTCGTCTCGTCGGTCGGCCAGTGTCTGCCAGGCGAGATGCGCGTCGGCGGTCACCTTGGAACCCAGGCGGGCGACAAGGTCAGCGGAAGCGAGCTTGGTGTAATCCGGCACCACCTGAGGAACGAAGCCCTTCGGCTTGATACGCCAGATTCGGCCGGACTGCTTATCACGGTCAGGGTGGTTACGGGCAACTTCGTTGTGGCTGATGATCTTATTGTACCAATCGACGATGTAGAGGCAGCCGTCAGGACCCATCGTCATGGCAATCGGACGGAAGAACGGGTCATCGCAGCTGACGAGATCGTCGAGCTTCTCCAGGCGGTAGCCGGAACCTTCGCGGTGCTGGCGGACAGCATTGACCTTCGAGGTGATTGGATTGGCGACATACATCACGCCGTCGTAGCCCTTGGGCCAGACGCCGACGTCCGAGAGAGCGAGCCCGCTGAGACCGGTGCCGCCCATCTTGAAGTCAGGGGCCTGGATCGGGAATTGCGGCTGGTAGGATTTCGCGAGACGGTCGGCGCAACCGGGATAGAGAGCGTATTCGTGGAACGGCATCACCGGGTAGCCGTAGTCGTTGGCCTCCTGGATGAAGCACTCGCCTTCACCCGTCAGCACCAGGCCCCAGATATTACAAGGCCCCGTCGAAGTAGGCTCGAAGAAGCTGCCGTCGGGACGGAAGCGCGCCATGCGGGTGCTCGGGAAATCGACCTGGTCGCCCTTTGTGGTGACGACCGTGCCCTTGTTGAAGGCGCCTTGCGCGAGCCAGAACCAACCGAACGGCGCCCGCGTGAATTGGTGAGGGAAGAGGTGTGAATCCTGCACGCCGAAGCCCGTCAACAGGACCTCGCGCTTGTCGGCCTTACCCGCGCCGGCGGTGTCACGCAGAAAGACCACGTCATGGCCGTGCTGCACGATCGCGCCATCCTTGTAAGGCAGCACGCCTTCGGGAATCGCGAGACCATCGGCAAACGCGCGCGGCTGATGCAGCCCAGCCGCAAAGGGATGATCGAAGACGATAACCTTATCGCGGGCCTTGGACTTGTAGAGGGCTTCGGCGGCGGCAGGGTTCTCGTTGGCGTCGACCGGGTATTCCAGCGCGGTACTGGACCACGCCCTACCCTGCTGATCGAAGATCAGCATGATGAACTTACCGAAGTCGGCGGACTCCTTCGCAAAGAGCTCAATCTCAAAACCCTCCGGGAGCTTGAAGAGTTTCTGCTGTTCTTCGGCGGGACGGCGAACGCCCTGAACATTATTGTAGCTCGTATCGCGCTTCGCCGGAGCGGCCGTAGCCTTCGCGGGCTCGGCCTTCTTTTCCGTCGGCTTCACCTTATCCCAGGTCAGCGCGCCCGGAGTAGGCGGAAGTTCTTCGATAAAGATATCCTTCGCCTGGACCTCGGCCATGCCGCCGGAGTGGATTTGGATGCCGATCTTGCCGTCAGCGGCGATGTTCGGTTCGGCTTCGACGTAGTCGAGCGCCGGGACTCCATTGATCCAGCTGCGGATACGGTTACCTTCGGCGAGGATACGGTATTCGTTCCATTCGCCTTCCTTGACGGCGGCGAGCACGGCCCTGGGTTCGACGGAATCCGCCACGACCTTGTTACGACGGCTCTCGTCGTACAGCTTGCCATACCAGCCCTTGCCGTAGTCCACCTGATAGCCGCTCATCTCGGAGCTGTTCGCTACGCGCACGCTGCGCATCTGGATGCCGCTGTTGACGAAACCCGTGCCGGTCAGGCGCAACTTCACACGTAGGTCGAAATTCTGGTAAGACTTCTCGGTCGCGAGGAAGAAGTTCTTCGGGACCTTCGTCGTGAGCGAGCCGCCGCGGATTTCGCCGGCCTCGACGCGCCACCAAGCGGCATCACCTTCCCAGCCGGCAAGGGTCTTGCCGTCGAACAGGGAAACCGGGGCGGCGTGAACGGTCAGAGCGAGGAACAGGGCCAGTAAGCAGCGCATGGGAAGATGGGGGTACGGATAAGTTAGCCGTCCGATGGCCGGCCACAACCCCGCACGTCATCCCATCCTGCAACCTGACTACCTTCAAAAGCACATCCGCCGCGCACCCCACGCTTGCGTCCCCCGCCTGAACCGCCTGTTTTCTCTCCATGTCCTCCGCCCACAAGCTCCTCCGCGACTGCGCCGCGACCCTGATCCCCGCCGGGGACATCGTCGTGCTGGAGGCAGGCACGGAAGTGCATGTGACCCAGGCCCTCGGTGGCTCGGTCACCGTCCGCACCCCGATGGGCCTCTTCCGCATCGCCCCGGCCGACATCGAGGCCCTCGGGCCCGATGCCGTGAACCAATACGGCAAGAAGGACGAGACGGTCATCAGCGGGCCGGTGAACCAGGAAGCCCTCTGGGAAGCGCTCAAGGGCTGCTTCGACCCGGAGATCCCGGTGAACATCGTGGACCTCGGACTCATCTATCACCTCGAACTCTCGCCCGGCGAGCGCGGCGGGCAGAAGGTCGCCGCGAAGATGACGCTGACCGCGCAAGGCTGCGGCATGGGTCCCGTCATCGCGGCCGACGCGAAGTCGAAGATGGAAGCCCTGCCCGGCGTCGAGTCCGCCGAAGTCGAGATCGTCTGGGACCCGGTCTGGAATCCGCGAATGATCTCCGAAGCCGGCCGCAAGCAGCTCGGCCTCGAGTGATGTCCACGTCCGTCCAGTCCGCGACGGCCCTCTACCTGCACGTCCCGTTCTGCGCGTCGTCCTGCGACTTCTGTTCATTCTACCAGGAGCAGCCGAAGCGCGGTGAGATCGACCGCTACCTCTCCGCGATCGAACGCGAGATGGAACTCCACCCGTCTGGCCGCGTCGAGACCGCCTTCTGGGGCGGCGGCACTCCCGGCCTGCTGCCGGCGGAAGACCTGTTGCGACTCGGTAAGGCTATGACCAAGGCCGCCGGTCAGCCCGGCGAATGGTCGGTCGAGCTCGCCCCTTCGTCGGTGCGGGCCGACAAGCTCGCCGCGCTGAAGGAGATCGGGGTCACGCGTGTCTCGATGGGCGTGCAGAGCTTCGACGACGCTACGCTCGACGCGCTCGGCCGCCGCCACTCGCCCAAGCAGATCATGGAAGCGTGGGAACTCATCGAAGCCGCCGGCTTCGCCTCGCGTAACCTGGATTTGATCTTCGCGATCCCCGGGCAGGATGAAAAGCGCTGGACCGACGACCTGCATCGGGCGATGTCGCTCAAGCCCGACCACCTTTCGACCTACTGCCTGACCTTCGAGGAGGACACCGCGATGTTCGTGAAGCTCTCGCAGGGCAAGGTGAAGATCGACCGCGAACTCGAAGCGCACCTCTATCGACGCACCTGGGAAACCCTCGAAGATGCCGGCTACGCCCAATATGAGACCTCGAACTTCGCCCGCGCCGGCCATGCCTGCCGGCATAACCTGATTACTTGGGAGATGGGCGCATGGATCGGCTACGGTCCCTCCGCGTCGTCACAGTGGGGTGCCCGCCGCTGGACGAATCCCTCGAATCTCGATCAATGGATCAAGGGCATCGAAGCCAGCCAGCCCGTACTCGAGCAGGTCAAGGACCTCAGCCCCGCGGACCTACTCTGCGACGCGCTCGTCTTCGGCCTGCGCCTCAATGCCGGCGTCAATCCGTTCGCGCTCGCCGACCGCTTCGAGGCCCCGCTACCCGCCAGCGTCCGCGTCCTCTTCGCCGACCTCGTCGAGGAAGGCCTCATGGAACTCGCCGGCACGCACTTCCGGCTGACCGGCGAAGGCCGTATGCGCGCCGACGCCGTCGGCGTGGCCGTGTTGGAGAAATTCGACTGATGGAATACGCGCTCGGAGCCGCCTTCTTCTATGCCTGGTCCGTGACCTGCGCCCGCCGCAGCTCCGCGCACCATGGACCTGACCTCGCGAACCTCGGCCGCCTCGTGGTCGCGATCGTCCTCGTCGGCCTCTTCGTCGCTTTCAGCGGCAGGCATCCGTTCTGCGCCGGCTGGGGCTGGCTGATCCTCGGCGGCGTGCTCGGCCTTGGCGTCGGCGACATCGCCCTCTTCCACGCCCTACCCCGCATCGGGGTCGGCCTGACGATGCTCCTCACCCAGTGCCTCGCCGCGCCGTTCGCGCTCATCCTCGAGTACGAGGCGCTCGGACATTCTCCCAGCGGCACTCAGATACTGGCCGCCCTCGTCATCCTGCTCGGTGTCGCCGTCGCACTCGGCGCACCGGCCGAAGGCGACCCGGCGGATCGCCGCACCGGCGTGTGGCTCGGCGTGCTCTCGGCGCTCGGCCAAGCCTGCGGAGCCGTGAGCACGCCGATGGCCGCCGAAGCCTGTCGGCGCGCCGACGAATCCATGCCGGACGGATTCGCGCAGGCGTTCGTGCGGCTGCTCGGCGGCGTGCCCATCGTGCTGCTCTTCCTGCTCTGGGCCTCCCACAAGGAAGGCCTGCTCGCGAAGGTCCGCCGACCCTATGCCTTCGCGTCCGCTCCTGGGTGGATGCTCATGAACGGCATCGCCGGTCCGGCGCTCGGCGTGGCTTGCTACCAATGGGCCCTCACGCAACACCCCGCCGCGCTCGTCCTGAG
>CAINSX010000339.1 GCA_903853185.1 uncultured Opitutia bacterium | reverse complement strand
TCGAAGGTCACTTCGATCTGCGGTTCGCCGCGGCGCGCCGGCTTGATGCCGTCGAGCTTGAACGTGCCGAGCTGCTTGTTGTCCTTCGCCATCGGGCGTTCGCCCTGGACGATGACGATGTCGACGGCCGGCTGGCTGTCGGCGGCGGTGGAGAAGATCTGCGACTTCTTGGTCGGAATGGTCGTGTTACGCTCGATCATCGCGGTGGCAACGCTACCCATGGTCTCGATGGACAGGGTGAGCGGGGTCACGTCAAGGAGGAGGACGTCCTTCACGTCGCCCTTGAGCACGCCGGCCTGGATGGCGGCGCCGATGGCGACGACTTCGTCCGGGTTGACGCCCTTATGGGGTTCCTTGCCGGCGAGGCTGCGGGCGATCTCGATGATCTTGGGCATGCGGGTCATGCCGCCGACGAGGACGAGTTCGTCGACCTGGGCCATCTTGAGCTCGGCGTCCTTGAGGCAGGACTCGAACGGACGGCGGGTGCGCTCGGAGAGATCGTCGCAGACCTTTTCCATCTGGGCGCGGGTGAGCGTGACGTTCAGGTGCTTCGGGCCGGAGGCGTCGGCGGTGATGAACGGCAAGTTGATGTCCACGGAGTTCGAGGACGAGAGGGCGATCTTGGCCTTCTCGGCTTCTTCCTTCAGGCGCTGGCGGGCCATGGCGTCCTTGGAGAGGTCGATGCCGGACTCCGTCTTGAAGCCGTCGATGAGCCACTGGATGATGCGTTCGTCCCAGTTGTCGCCACCGAGTTCGGTGTCGCCGTTGGTCGCCTTCACTTCGAAGACGCCGCCGCCGATCTCGAGGACCGAGACGTCGAAGGTGCCGCCACCGAGGTCATAGACCGCGATCTTTTCGTCGCCCTTCTTGTCGAGGCCGTAGGCGAGGGAAGCCGCGGTGGGCTCGTTGACGATACGGAGCACTTCGAGGCCCGCGATCGTGCCGGCGTCCTTGGTGGCCTGGCGCTGCGAGTCGTTGAAGTAGGCGGGGACGGTGATCACGGCCTGCGTGACCTTCTCGCCGAGGTAGGCTTCGGCGTCGGCCTTGAGCTTGGCGAGGACCTTGGCGGCGATTTCTTCCGGGGCGAACACGCGAGGCTTGCCGTCGACTTCGCATTCGATGGCGGCGTCGCCGTTCTTACCTTCGACGACCTTGTAAGGGAGCTTCGAGGCGATAGCCTTCACTTCCGCGAACTTGCGGCCGATGAGGCGCTTCGCGGAGAAGATCGTGTTCTTCGGGTTGGTAACGGCCTGACGCTTGGCGGCCTGACCGACGAGGATGTCGCCGTTCTTGGTGAACGCGACGATGGAGGGCGTCGTGCGGGCGCCTTCCGAGTTGGAGATGACGACGGACTCGCCTGCTTCCAGGACGGCCATGCAAGAGTTGGTGGTGCCGAGGTCGATGCCGATGATTTTACTCATATTGTGTTTTGGGTGATGGGTTATGCCGTCTTATTGGCAGGGCGTGTGCCAAGGGAAATTCCCGCTTTTACCTTGTTTTTCACAGGTATGCCGACGGGCTGTCCCTGTCCCAATCGGGTCAG
>CAINSX010000338.1 GCA_903853185.1 uncultured Opitutia bacterium | reverse complement strand
GGTGGCTTTGGTGATGTCGACGCCGGGCTGCTTGGGGTCACTGTAACTGACCTTGAAGATGCGACCGCTAGTACGGTGGATGCCATCCTGGTCGTGGCACTCGCCGATATCGCTCCAATCGAGGATGGTGACGGCGCCGTCCGGGCCCTGGCTGAGCTCGATGCCGCGGAACCATTCATCGTCCGACTTCAGGATGTCAGGCTGATGCTTCATGACGAGCGCGCTGCCTTGGCGTTCGATGGCTTCGACGTTGGTGCGTCGGCCGTGCAGGTTGAGGGTCATAAGCTTGTCGCGATACTGCGACGGCCAGTTATCGCCCTGGTAGATCATCATGCCGACATGGGCATGGCCGCCGCCGAAGCTGTCCGCGCCACCGCGGCCGCCATTGGCGTCGTTCCACTTCTTGCCGGTGTCCCAGTGATAGTGGTCGGCCTGCTGGTCGATCAGCTCGTAGACGAACGGATAAGGATCCTCGCCGTGCATGCGCTTAAAGTGTGCGCCATGGATGCCCTGCCAGCCGTGGCCGATAACGGTGTTGATGAACAGCAGCTCGTGGTCCTTGGTCCAATCGGAGCCCCAAGGGTTGGTGGTGCCGTGGCAGTAAGGTTCGAAGACCTTGGTGACCGGGTGATAACGCCAGAGGCCGCCGGCGGTGGCCTGGCGCTTTTCCTTAGGCACGCCTGGCACGTCGATCCACGAAGTGCTGGAGATGCCGACGCGGCCGTAGAGCCAGCCGTCCGGACCCCACTTGAGTCCGTTGGCGAAGGTGTGGCGGCTGGCGGCAGTGGTGCTGAAGCCGTCGAGCACGACTTGGGCTGGACCGGCGGGCTTGTCGCCGTCCATGGGGATGAAGAGAAGGTTGGGCGGGCACATTGCATACACGCCGCCGAAGCCACGCTCGATGCTGGTGAGCATCTGCACCTCGTCGGTGAAGACGGTGCGCTTGTCGAATTTACCGTCATGGTCGCTGTCCTCGAGGATGACGATACGGTCGCGCAGGTTGAGGTCGAAGCGCTCCTTGCCATCGGAATAGGTATAGTTCTCGGCGACCCACAAGCGGCCGCGCTCATCCCAGCAAAGGGCGATGGGCTGACGGACGTCCGGCTCGGCGGCGAAGAGCGTGGCCTTGAAGCCCTCCGGGAGATGCAGCTTGGTCAGGGCCTCCGCCGGCGTGAGCAGCGGGATGGTCTCCTTCTGGTTATTATGCGGCTCGGGGAACGGCGCGGCAAAGGCGGCGGCACCAAGGACGAGGACAAGACTGCGGGCGAACATGGGGATACGACCAACCTGTACGATGGAGGTTCCCCATCAACCTCAGACCAAGGAAATCCCAATCAGAAGCCCTTCGCGATCTGGCCGTAGACGTCGGTCGAGGCGACCTGCGCGGGCAGAGCGGCCGAGGACGGCGCGATGAGCACCGGCCAGTCGAGCGGGTCTTCCGGAATACGACCATGCGAACCCTTCACGAGCGAGGCGTCCTGTGAGATGACTTTCATGAGCGCCTTGAAGCCGAGCTTCTTCTTCAGCAGGAACCAGGCGACCGAGAGCATCGGGAAACGGATCTTGGGGTCGATGAACAGCTCCACGGGGTCGTACCCAGGCTTACGGTGGATATCCACGCAGCGCGCGAAGTCGGGCTCACCCTGTCCTTCTTCCCACCAGTAATACGAGAACCAGCTGTGTCCGTCGGCGATGACGACGAAGTCGCCGCTACG
>CAINSX010000337.1 GCA_903853185.1 uncultured Opitutia bacterium | reverse complement strand
TGGAGTCCCATACCTTTGAGCACGTTGGCAAAGCGGCTGACTTCGGAGAGCAGCTGGCGGTAGGTGATGCGGCGGACCTCGACGGCTTTGCCGTCGGCGGTGGGCTCGCCTTCGTAGACGATCGCGACCTTATCGCCGAGACCCTTGGCGACCTGTGCGTCGAGGCAGTTGTAGGCGACGTTGGTCTTGCCGTCCACGAACCAGCGGAAGAACGGCTTCTTGGATTCGTCGACCACTTTGGTCCACGGCTGGAACCAGGTTAGCTCCTTGGCTTCGTCAGCCCAGAAGCCATCCGGGTCCTGGATCGAGCGGTTGTAGAGGGCGTTGTAGCCGTCCATGCCCTTGACGCGGGCCTTGGCGACGAACGCGGCGCTCGGCGGGAAGACCTGCTCGTTGGAGCCGAAGCCTTCGGCGCTGGCCTTCTTGACGTCGTCGATTTCTTCGTTGGCGTCGGAGTTCAGAGGGGTGTTGGCCATGTTATTTACGTTTGGAGCGAAGGATGAGGTAGATGGAAAAAGCGACGAGGATGGCGAGGGTCAGGACGAGCCAGGGTGTGTCGGTGATATCAGGGTCGATCTCGGCGAATTGCAAGGGGAGTGCCATAGGGCAGTGGGGTGGGGAATATGAACCCCGCGGGTCGCCGGAGGGCAACCAAAACGCAGGGTCTGTGAGTAGTTTGACCCCTCCTCCGGGGGTTTGTTGCCTAAAGCTCGGCCAACAACTCCGCGAACCCATCGACCACGCGGACGCCCAGGGCTTCGAGGCGGGCGCGGTGCTGGTGGCCGTGTGCGGCCAGCACGCAGTCGACGCCCATGGCGGCTGCAGCTTCGGCGTCGTGGTCCGTATCGCCGAAGTAGAGGACGTCCTCTGGGCTAAGGCCTAGGTCGCCCAGGTGGTGGCGGGCGCGTTCCTCTTTGCTTCCGGCATGAATGTCATCGCCCCCGCACATCTTGATGAAATGCCCGTCGAGTCCGTAATGTCCGAGCGTGGACACGAGCAGGTTGCGTTCGTAGGCGGAGAGCACCGAGTGCGTGAACCCGGCCGCGGTGAGCCCGGCGATGAGCGTCTCGGTGTGCGGGTGGAGGCGGCACTCCGTCTTACGTGCCTCGTAAGCGGAGACGAAGCGATGAGACATCGCGCGGAAGGACGCTTCATCCGGCGTGAGGCCGAGAGATTGGTAGACCTTGATGACCGGGAACTGGAAAATCTCGCGGTAGCGGACCGGGTCGACGAGCGGCCGTCCATCCTGCTCGAGGATCCGGTTGAGCGACTCGCAGCACAGCCACGTGTCGTCGAGCAATGTGCCGTTCCAATCCCAGACGGCGTGACGATAATCGGTGAGCTTCTTACGCATGGGCGGGTACTAGGGAGAAAGCCTCGATGGCCACGCCTTGGCAACAGTGGGCGAGGTCGGGAGGGCGGCCGCCGACATCGAAGCCGTCCCAGCGCAGCGGCAGGTCGCTCCAGACGGTGGTCGAGGCCCGGCTCAGAGCGTAGGGCGCGTGGTGGACCTGGCCGCGCACGAGCTGGCGGCCGCGCACCGAGAAGAAGTTATAACGTTCGGCCAGGTGGAATGCGAGAGAGCCGGGCGCGGCGGCTTCGGGTGTCGACGGTGCCGACCAAGCGTAACGCGCCGTCTCCGCTTCGCCGCGACGGCGGCAGGACTGCGCGAGGCCCGGGCCGAAGGACATCGTCGCGTGTTCGTAGGGCAGGCCGAAGAGCGTGCGCGCGATCACGACCGCCGGGGCGCGGTCGCAGTCGAGGGAGAAGAACCACACGCCCGGTTCGCCGGAGGCGTCGCACACGTAGGTCCGGACGTTGAGCTCATTGAAGGATGAAAGCCAAGGCAGCGCCGGCAGTCCTGCGGGGCGCACCGCGTTCATGCGGAAGCCGACGACGCCGAGGTACGCCTTGCCGGCGAACGTCTCGACCGTGAGGCCGGCCGGGAGACGTGCCTGAATCGCGGCCGCCGCATATTCCCAATGCAGGAAGACGAGGTCGTCCCAGCGTTGACGCATGACTGGGCGACGCGTCGGGCGGACGCGGGCGCGCAGCAGTCGGTCGAGGGCATCGCTCACATCGTCATCCTCCTCG
>CAINSX010000336.1 GCA_903853185.1 uncultured Opitutia bacterium | reverse complement strand
CCGCCATATCTTCGGTCGGGATCGGGTAGACAAAAATCAGTACCGGCTTGGAAAGCAGGGCGAGCGTGGCGGCGGAAGGAGCCGCGGCCTTCGGCTCGCCCGGAGCCTTGGCGAGGCTGTTGATAAGGGCAGCAGAAGCGACGGCGCTGGAGATTTGCATACCCGGCTCGACGGTGACGGGGCCGGCGGCGGAGCTATAGACAGTGGTTTCGACGGAACCACGCACGCAATCGACGACGATCTTGCCGATACCGTCAGGTCCGATGCGATACTCGACGGTGAAGACCGTGCCGCGGATGCGGACGAGTCCCGCCGGGGTCTTGACGGTGAAAGTGGAAAGCGCATTGAGCTTACGGACTTCGCCGATGATCTTGCCACGCGGCACTTCCAGCTCGGTGACGGACGGGCTGGGATCCTTCTCGATCTGGCGATAAGGATCGGTGATGCCAGCGGAAGGCACCTGACGGAAAGTGCGTAGTTCGAGCAGCGTGTTCGGCGTAAGGACGACGGAAGAGCCGTTGGAGAACACCAGTTCGGCGGTAGAATTGATACCGGTTTCGACGAGGGAACCTTCCTGGAAGGTCGCACCGTTCGCGAGGGGTTTACGCTGGGCCTTGGCGTCGATGAGGGTGACGGTGCCGCTCACCTTGCCGACTTGGACCTTGCCGGTCTGGAGGGCGGCGGAGGAAAGGATAGGCAGAAGCGCAAAGGCAACTATTCCTAGGTACTTAATAAAAGATTTCATGGCGACTAGTGGGTGAATAAAAACTAGCCGCCGCCAAAACCGAGGCAACCCCTTTAAAGGAAAAGACCCCCGAAAGGGGGTCAAATCCTCGTAACTTAAACGCGTTCAGGCCGTAACGTACTTCTCAAGGCGGCGCTGAACTGCGATCGCAGAGAGCTGGGCGTACTTCGGAAGTCCCTGATCGAAAGGCAGTTGCATTTCGCCTTGGATAAGGGGGAGCGCGTAGCGCACGAAGTCCGGGTGAATGGACATCTTATCTTCGCCGATCCACTTTTCCGGGAAAACCTTCACTCCGTTGGCGATCTGGTCGAGAGGGGCGAGCATGGTCTGAACGGCGTAGTTCTCCTTTTCCGAGCGGGTCAGGATGACCATCTTACCGGACTCGCCTTCGAGGGCGGCCTTGACGGCGGCGCCACCACAGAGTTCGGCTTCATCGACGTCGGTCTTCGAAGCGTTGTGCGAAGCGGCGCGCTGGGTGATGCCCAACTTGGAGGAGCGGGCCTTGACGCCATCGAAGCGGGACTCGACGAGAGTACGGAGGTATTCGCCGGCGCCGCCGAGGACGGCGTGGCCGAACGCGTCGGTGCTGGAAGTGTCGGCGCCGAGGTAGTTGCCGGTGGCGTCCTGGACGCCTTCGGAGACGACGACGAAGCAATGACCGTTGCCCTTGAGGACTTCTTCGACGCGGCGGATGAAGTTGTCGGCGTTGAAGGCGACTTCCGGGAGCAGCACGATGTGCGGCGCGGTGTTGTTGTAGTGGGTGTTCTTGACGGCCTTGTCTTCACCCTTGTCGCGACGCTGCGCGAGGACGGACGAGGCGGCGAGCCAGCCGGCATTGCGGCCCATGACTTCGAGGATCGAGACGAAGTCGTTCTGTCCCATGGCGGCGTTGTCGAGAGCGGTCTCGCGGATGGTCACGCCGATGTGCTTGGCGACGGAGCCGAAGCCGGGGCAGTGGTCGGT
>CAINSX010000335.1 GCA_903853185.1 uncultured Opitutia bacterium | reverse complement strand
TATGTGCTCTCGCACGCCCCGGAAGTCCGCGACTCCCTGATCAACTTCGCGGGCGAGTTCGTCTACTCGACCTACCTCGCGCCGTCCTGCGCCGCCGCCGCGCTTGCCGCGGTCGAACGCGTGAAGGGTATGTCGGGCGAAAGAGCTGAACTTCATGCGCTCTCCCATGCTTGGCGCGACGGACTCCTTGAAGCCGGCTTCGCGGTGCCCTCGGGCGATTCGCCGATCATCCCGCTCATCTTGGGCGACTCTGACGTCACCTTGAAATACGCCACCGCGCTGCGCGCCGCCGGCTTCATGGTCTCCGCCATCCGTCCGCCCACGGTGCCCGTGCGCACCGGACGGATTCGCCTCTCGCTCCGCCGAGGTCTTTCGCCCGCCGTACTGTCCTCCTTTATCGCCGCCTTGAAGGGCGTCTCCGCATGAAGATTGGCTGGATAGGCGGCTGGGGCGTCTCGCTCGAGGAGATGAAGGCCATCGCGCTGGCGCATGCGCCCGATGCCGAGCACCTCATCTACCCGCCGGTCGTGGGCGCGGCGGAGAACCTGTCCGGCTGCGACGCCGTGATCGCGTGGTCGCTCGGCGCCCATCTCGTCCTCGAGGCTGGCGCCCGCGGCGTGAAGTTCCCGGCTAAGGTGCTGCTCTTCGCCCCGTTCACGTCGTTCTGTTCCGAGCATGGCAAGTGCGGGAAGCATTCCGAGACCCAGGTGAAGTGGCTGCGCCGCTGGATCGATACCGACGCCCCGGCGGCCTTGGCCGACTTCCGGAAGCGTGCGGGCCTCGCTCCGCTGTCCGGCGACGCCTTGCCGTACGAGAAGGAATACCTGCAGGCCGGCCTCGACCTCCTGGCCCAGCCCGCGGGTATCTCGCTGATCACCTTTGGACGTCAGGGGCTCGCTCCCGGCTGGGAAGCTTATGTAGGCGACCAGGATACGCTCTTGGATGCCGCGGGCATTTGCCAAGCCATCGTAGGTTGTCATATTATAGAAGGACTCGGGCACGACCTGCGCGAGTTCCTCGCCCCCTGACCCCATGCGTTTCGAAGAACGAGCTGATAGCTACGACGCGCACGCCGCGCCGCAGAAGCGCTTCGCCGAAGCGCTGGCCGCCTTTGCGCCGTTCCGTCGCGGCGTCCGGGTCACCGAACTCGGCGCCGGCACGGGCTTCCTCACATCGGCGCTACTCGCGCAGGGTGTGAACGTCGACGCCACCGATGCTTCCCCCGCGATGGTGGAGCTCGGCCGTCAGGCCGTGCCGGCTGCCAACTGGTCCGTGCATAATGCTTTCGGCCCCATCGAGAAGGCCGGCGCGTTGGCTTCGACCGGGCTTCTCCATTGGGCCGCCGATCCCGCCGCCGTGCTCCGTCATTGGCGCGCGGCGCTTCCGGCCGGCGGCCGACTTCTCCTCGGCGTCCCGTGTGATCCTTGCCTGAACGAATTGCGCGACCTCATCGGCGAAGGCCCCGTGCGCTGGCGCGATGAGGCCCAGTGGCTGGCCTTGCTCAAAGCTGCGAATTTCGATGTCCATGCGCACGGCGTGCTCGAGTCCGAAGAGATTTATCCGAGCGCCTTGGATTTTTTACGTCACCTGCATCGCAGCGGCGTGACCGGTGATCCGCGGCTCTCACCGGGTGAACTCAAGTCGCTTATCCGCGATTATGACCGCCTCAATGCGCGCCCCGACGGCGTCGTCGCTACTTGGGCTTGGTTACTGGTGGATGCGACCGCGCGCGCTTAAGCGCGCTCGTTAGTTGATCGGTTGAACAGTTGGCAAGTTGGCAAGGGATGCAGAAGGTAGGGCTGCGATGATATCGCCTCCGTCTGTCTCTAGGTAGGGTCGGGACCGCGTCACGACATAGTTGAATCGAGGTAGGGCGGTGATTGCCATCACCGCCGTTCGAGCCCGAAGGCAGGGGCGTCGTCGGCGCTTAGCTAACTTCGACGATGTTCTCTATCCGTCCGCGAACGGACGTGATGGCAATCACGTCCCTACCTTAAAATGCGCCCCAATAAAAAAACCGCCCGGGTGGGCGGCCTGTCCTGATCCCTGTCAACGTGTCAACTTGCCCACGTGTCCCCTCGCGAAGCGAAGTGCCGCTTTTAAAAGGCCCGACGGATGCTGAGGGCGGCGGAGACGTCCGAAGACGGGCCGATGCCAGCGGCGTGGACAGAGAAGTTCAGGAGCGTGTCGGCCGAGAGTTTGTGATCGATGTCGAAGCCGAAGCGGGCCTGGTTGGCGGTGGGCGCGATGCCGCCGACAGCGAAAGCGGAAGAGGTCGCCAGGTTGGTGCCACTGAGGCCATCGCCCGCGTCGTCGAAGCGGTGAATCCACTCCGCAGTGAAGAGCAGCGTCGTGCCGGCGACGGCGACGACTTTCGCGGTGACGCCGAGGCGGCTTTCCTGCGCGTTGTGCTCCTGGGCGGCGAAGCTCGCGGGGAAGGAGCCGCCGGTTTCCGTGTAGGCGTCGGCGGTCGTGCGGGTGAATGTGTACGAGGCGAAGGGCGTGACGGAGAAGCTACTCGTGAACTGTTGCGCTGGGCCATCGAGACGGAGGCGGGCGCTGGAGGTCTTCAGGCCGGTGCTACCACGGGAGGCGTCGAGGACGCCGCCACCGAGCACGTAGCCGCGGGAGGCGGTGGCGTCGTAGTCGCCGCGCAGGAGCACGAGCGACACGATGCTTTCCCGGTCAGGAAGGCGATAGTCAGCCTCGGCGAGGAGGTAATTTCCCGAGATACTGGCGTTGCCGCCGAAGATCAGGTCTTGGTTGAGCGAAGCATGGCCCGCGGCGATGCCGAGGAGGAAGTCGCCGTAGGCCTGGCTGACGCCAATCTCGCCTGACGTCATGTGACGGTCGGACTGGCGGGAAGATGCACCGAAGTCGCCGGTCGCCCAGGCTTGGCTCTGCTTGCCCATGCTGTCGTAGGACATCAGCGGGCGGTGGTGGGCCCCTTCGAGCGGCTGCTGGTTTAGGTTGGTCGTCATCGCCACGAGGCTGCCCGGGCCGTTGAGGGAGCTCATCCACTCCGTCTCATCGAGCATGACGTTCGAGTAGACGAAAGCGTGGCGGACGGCGCCGCCCGGGGTGATGCGTGAGTAGCCCACGATCACCGTGCCGTCGGCGGAGACGCCGGTCGCGTCGGACTCATCGCCCGTGCCGAGGAAGCCCAATCCGGCCATCGTGCCGGTCTGATAGACGAAAGCTTCGGACTTGTTGGCGGCATTGAGGCTCTGCCCGACAATCACTGAGCCGTCATTGCTGACCGCGCGGGCGATGGACCAGCTGAAGACGCCGCCGAGCTTGCCGAGGGCGGTATACGTGCCGGTGGAGGTGCGGCTGAAGGCTAGCGCATCAGTGGGCGTGGAGCTCACCGTATCGCTATAGGCATAACCGACGGTGACCAGGCCGTTGCCAGAAATCGCATTGAGCTGCGTCAGCGTGAGTCCGGCCGTAGCGAAGGCGGGGAGGTGGGCGCTGGCGTCGACGATGGTCAGGGCCGAGGTGGTGATATTGAAGATGAAACCATTGGCAGAGGAGGGGCCCGGCAGGTAATCTCCAGCCGTACCCACAATCAGATTGCCGTCGGCCGAGACGCCAGCGGCGCGACTGGCCTGGCCCGCGAAGAAGCTGTACAGCGAGGTGATGGTCCCTGTGCGGTAATAGAAGGCGTCGTCGAACGTGCTCATCGCGTTGAATCCGTAGCCGACAATCGTGTTGCCGTTTGCGGAGATGCCGGTCGCGGCCGAGCTGCCGAACGAGGCCGTGCCATCGAGTAAGATCGGCACGTTTGTTCCGGTCCAGAGAACCGCCTGTTCGACGGAACCGTTATGGGCCAGGCCGACGATCCGGTTACCGGTGCTGTCGGCGGCGAAGGCGTATGCATAGCCACCGCCGGAGAGGTTGCTCAGGGGTGTGTAGGTCGTGCCGACGATTTTATAGGGTTGAAAGGTTCCCGTGTAGCCGACGGAAGTCGTGCCGTTGGCCGAGACGCCTTGGGTGTAGGTGCGGGAGGTGACCACGCTGGCGCCCGTATGGGCGTCGGTGAAGCCAGCGCCGTGGAGGGCGGCGGTGGCCGCGGCGAGGAGGGTGAGTTTCGAGAGGGTGCGCATATAAAAGGTGGAAGCGGTTAGCGGTTGGCGGTTGGAAAAGACAGGGGAGGTGCGGGACTAGTGATATTCTTTGCCGTTCCAAGAGACGGGCAAGCCGGAAGCCCTCGTCATCAGCGCTCATAAGGGTCGTAGCGGGTCAGCTCCACACCGGAAGTGCCTGGAGGCGGCTGCAGCAGGTTGCGCTTCCGGTCGAGGACCAGCCGCCGGTCATCCGCCACCGGATTGTAATAATAGCGGAAGGTGATCGCCCCATAGCCGCATCGAATCGCCCCCTGGATCTTCGCATAGTGCGCGGAAATTACCCGGCCATCAGGCCCGAGCTTTCTGCGGACGCGGAGATAGTAGCCAATGAAGTCATCCTGATAGCTCGGATAGGGTAGGGTCGCGTAGGGAATTTCGAGGATGGCGGCGTAACCCTCGGCGGGCGCGAGGGCGGGCATCTTCAGCTGGCAATAAGGCCAGAAGGCGGGAGAGCGTATGATGCCGTCGCCAGGTTGAGGGCAGCTGACCTTGGTGAGGCCGCGAAAGGAACCATACATCCCGTTGAACTCTGCTTCGGTGAGACGGGCATGGTCTTTGTCC
>CAINSX010000334.1 GCA_903853185.1 uncultured Opitutia bacterium | reverse complement strand
CGTGCAGATTGGCCATCGAAATGCCAGACAACATTGCCCCGGTAACCCCAAGGAAACCTTGGTCCGTACCGATCAGGAAGAGGTTCGCGAGGTCCGTCCGGCCATCGCGCCGCTTGACGGTGGAGCCATAGATCGCGCCGTTGAGATGGCCGGTGAACTTACGGACGGTACGCGGCGTAAAGACATCGGTCGAAGTCATCGCGGCATCATGGGAGGCGTCGGTGACGATGGGCAGATGGGCGCGGGCGACGCGGTTAAGACGGGCGCACCACTCCTGCTTGCGGGCCTGATATTCGGCCTCCGGCAAGGCGCACCAAGCGTCGTGATTCGCGAGGGCGGTGACGCGCAGCCAACCTTCGTCTAACACCCTGCCCTCCCCGTACTGATAATTATTCGGGATGCAGATCACGCCAGAACGAGGGTCGACCAGCTCCTTCGGCGAACGGTAGCTGAAACGCTCGTCATCGCAGAAGAAGACAATGGTGTCCTTCCATCCGAAACCGGCGAAGGCGGCGGGGTCGTAGGTAGCGATGGTCTCGGCATAGCCAAGGCGACCGATGGCCGCGGCGCCGGCGACGGGTTCCACATCGGAACGCAGGCGCATCGTCTCGACCGCTCCGGCCGAAGAGTACACCGCCTCGGCCGTGACCTCGGTACCATCGTCCAGGAGAAGCGCGGCGGCGCGACCGGCGCGCACCTCGATCTTCCGGACGCCGCACTTCATGCGACGCTCCACGCCGTGCTCGCGGCAACGGTCGGTGAGGAGGCGAATGACCTGACGCACGCCGACGAACGGCCGCGCGAAGCCTTCGCGGAATAGCGAGCGCCACATCACGGCGAACTGCGAGACTTCGATATCATCCTCGAGCGCGCTCCCGTAGAAGCAGGTCGGCAGCAGCAGCATGTCGCGCAACAGAGGGTCGCCGAGCCGCTCATCCAGCAGCGCCCGGGCCGAACCGCCATGGGCCTCGAGTGCGGCTTCATCGAGGCCCGTGATCCAAGCGTCCAGCGCGATGAAGCGGTCGACAGACTTCGGGAATTCGCGGGCGACGTCGGCCAGCAGAGAGTCGTAGTCGTTGTTCAGGCGAAGGTTCTTCCCCGCCATCGTCACGCGGGAGCCGAGCTGCGGACAGAGGTCGAGTTCTTCACGGCGGATGCGGAGCTGGCGCATCAGCTTGACCAAGGGCGCGCCCTTCGTGCCTTCCGGCACCCAGTTCGTCAAGGCATGCAGGCCAACGTCATACTTGCGCTTGCCGCGGGCGTAGAAGGAGTTGAGACCGCCGGCGGCGTTATGCCGCTCGAGCACCAAGACCTTGCGGCCGAACATCCCGAGGCGTACGGCGGCGGCGAGCCCGGACATGCCGGCGCCGATGATAACGGCGTCGTAATGGGCGGAAGGGCTGGACACGGAGCTAAGGTCGCAAAAGTCGCTGACAGGTCAAGCGACACCCTCAGGGCGTCGTGATGCGGATGACCTCCTCCGCTGCGTGCGTAACCTGCAGGGCCGTGATGCGGGCGAGGGCCCGATCCATGCGTGCTAGGTAATCCGCACGGAGTTCGCCCTCAAACATCGTGGTGTCGACGCGGACGACCCGATGGACCGTGCCCCACGGCCGCGCGCGGGCGTAATCGGAGGGCCCGAAGACGCCGACCACCGGGGTGCCAACCGCGGCGGCGAGTTGGAGGACGGAAGAATCAGCCCCCAGAAAGAGACGAGACTCTTTGATAAGGCGGGCGAGCTGGGAAAAACGGAGGCGTCCGCCCGTCGACATCGCCACGGGCCCGATCAGTCCACACAGCGCCTCGGCCATGATGCGCTCCGCTCCGCCCGGACCCGCTGAGACGACGATGCGCTCGACGGCGCGCGAGGCGATGAGCTCACGGGCGACGGCCGCCCACTTATCGATTTCCAGGATACGCTCGGGGCGAGTGGCTCCGGGATGGATGACGGCGAAGCGCCCTTCCTCCAGCATCATGCCGTGCTCCTGCATGCGCGACGGGGCGAACCACATCGCCGGCGTCTCGGCATGGAAGCCAAGGACGCGCGACATCACCTCATGGTCGCGGGCCGCCTCATGCGGGTCGACGATGGCCCCGAAGACCTGCTGATGCATCAGGGGCCGGAGATAGAACGGGGCGTGACCGCCGCAGGCGCGGACCGCCGCACCGCTCAGGGCCACGAGCCGGTTCGCCCGGGAATCTCCACCGAGCGCGATCGCGAAGTCAAAGTGCTGGCGACGGAGCCGGGAGAGCAGCGCTAGCGTGGAACCGTCTTCGCCGAAGCCGATCGTCTCAATGACCGCCGGACAGCCCTCGAGCGCGACCTCGGAGCCAGGCGTGGTAACGAAGGTGATCTGCGCGCCCGGGTGCCGTTCACGGATCGTCCGCAAACCCGCCGTCGCGGCCAACGCGCCGCGGAGTCCGGTGAACTTGACGACCAGCAGCCGCATCTCAGGCGAGGTTCTTGGCTTGGTTATCCCAGAGGCGACGGAACAGGTCAGAAGACGCGTAAACCGCCTCGCGCGGACCGTCAGCGACGATCCGACCGCCGTCAAAGACCAGGACGCGGTTCACATCACGAATTGTGCTGAAGCGGTGCGCGACGATGAGGGTCGTGCGACCCTTCATCAGAAGTGCGAGCGACTGCTGAATGCTGCGCTCGGTATCCGTATCGAGCGCCGAAGTAGCCTCATCGAGGATGAGGATCGGGGCATCCTTCAGGAACGCGCGGGCGATCGAGACGCGCTGACGTTGACCGCCGGAAAGACGCCCGCCCCGCTCGCCGACCTTAGTCAGGAAGCCCTCGGGCTGGGCCTCGATAAATTCCAAAGCTCCGGCCAGACGGGCGGCCTCTCGGACTTCCGCATCCGTGGCGGCGGGACGGCCGAGGCGAATGTTCTCGAGAATCGATTCATTGAACAGAACGGGCTCCTGCGAGACCAAGGCAATGTTCGCACGCAGGTCAGCTTGACGAACCGCCCGGAGATCATGGCCGTCGATGCGGATCGTGCCTTGCTGCGGATCGAAGAACCGCGGCACCAGATTGACGAAGGTGCTCTTGCCGGCGCCGCTCGGGCCGACGAGCGCGACAGACTGGCCGGCAGGAATCTTCAGCGTGACGTCGACGAGCACCGCGTCGGCGCCGTAACTGAAGGAGACGCCACTCATCTCGAGGTCGCCGCGGACGCGGGCGAGCGGACGGGCCTCGGCCGCGTCCGCGACTTCGATCGGCGCGAGGATGACCTCCTCCAGACGGACAAGACCAGGGGCGGCCATGCTGAGGCGGCTGGCCACGTTGCCCAGCCGCTTGATCGGTCCGTAGGCGAAGTAGAAGGCGACGATCAACGAGATCAGCTCCGGCAAGGTGAAGCCGTTCATCGCGCCAACGGCGATGGCGGCAGAGATGCCAGCCGCGGCGGTGAGTTCGACCAGCGGGGAAAGGGCCTTCTCGTAACGGACCAGCTTACCTTGGATGCGCAGGCCTTCCTGGCTGGCCAGGTTGAAGCGCTGCGACTCGCGCTCCTGCAGTCCGTAGGCGCGCACCTCGCGGGCCGACTGCAGGTTCTCGACGGCAATACTGTTCAGGTCGGAAGCGGACTCCATGCCCTGACGCATGCGCTTCTGGATGCGCATCGCGACGCCGCGCACGAGGAAGACCGCGACGGGCACGACGAGCAGGCAGGCGAGGAACCAGTAGCCCTTATCGTGGGAGAAGCAGATCATCACCACGTAGCCCAGCGCGAACAGCAAGGTCAGCGGCTGGACAATCAGGTCATTGGACACGTCGACCAGCACCAGCCGGACGGAGTTGGGGTCCGAGATCAGACGGGAGAGTAGGTCGCCGATCGAATGCCGGCCGAAGAACCCGAGATGCAACTGCTGCAGCTTGGCGAACACGTCGCGGCGGACGGCTTCGATGACGCGCAGTCCCGCAAGATTAAGGAGATAGGTCGAAAAGAACTCACCCAGACCTCGAATCAGCCAGACCGCCGGCAGGAAACCCACCGCGAACGCGACCTCGTAACCCTTCGGGAGGAAGAACGCCGGCTGGCCGCCGAGCCACTTCGGCCAGGTCAGGAGCGGGATGGCGCTGGCGGCCACTGGCTGATCCGCAGGGAAACCACTGGACGTCGCCGCCCCCCAAAGAAGCGGAGCCACATCGCCGAAGACCGCGGGAAGCACCTTACCGATGAGGAATGGCAGACCGATCGCGTTCGCGGCCGCGAAGACAATGGCGGCCACCAAGGACAGGAAGAGCAGCGTACGGCTTCCCTTGAGGTACGGCAGGTAAAGCTTGTAGCGGCCTCGGAACACGTCCCCAGCGTGGCCATGAGCCCCGCAGGAGGAAACATCAAATCTTTCCTATTTCTTCTTCGGGAAGGCCACCGAGAGACCTACCGCAAGAGCCAGGATGAACCCGATGATCGAGAGAGAGACCGAGGTCGGGACATGCACCTTGCCTTCGTGGACGAGCGCGGCCGGAACCCATGCACCCATGTGGTGGTCCGCCTGGCCCAGGCCGGCCGCCCATGGCAGGATCATCTTGAGGCCGATAAAGACGAGGATGAAGGACAAGGCCGGCTTGAGGAAGCGGAAGTAATGCATGAAGCCGGAGATGGCGAAGTACATCGAGCGTAGGCCCATGATGGCGAAAATATTGGAGGTGAAGGCAATGAAGCGCTTCTCCTCGATGGCCATCTCGGTCGGCAGGATGCCCAGCACCGCAGGGATCGAGTCGATCGCGAAAAGGAGGTCGGTGCTCTCGATGACGATCAGCACCACGAAGAGCGGCGTGAAGACGCCGCGGCCCTCTTCCTTAGCCCAGAAAGCGTCGCCGTGCAGGCGGTTAGTCACCGGCAGGAATTTCTTCGTCATGCGGACGATAAAATTCTCGTCGACGTCCTTGCCCTGAGACTCGTCATGCGAAAAAGCCATCTTGACGCCGGTGAAAAGCAGGAAGGCGCCAAACAAGGGCAAAAGGAGGGCAAAACTGTCGACCGCGGCGACGCCAACGATGATGAAGACCGCACGCATAGCGACGGCGCCCAGGATGCCCCAGAAGAGCACGCGATGCTGGAGGCGCTCAGGTATGCCGAAGTGGGCGAAGACCAGGATGAAGATGAAGAGGTTGTCGACCGACAGCGCGAGTTCGAGGACGTAGCCGGCGGCGAAGAGCTCGGCATCCTCGGGCCCGCGCCAGGCGGAGAGCAGGAAGGCGAAGCCGACGGCCAACGAGACCCAGACGACGCACCAGGCGACAGCTTCCTTGAAGCTCGGCGCCCGGTCCGCGTTCTTCTTGAAGACGCCGAGATCGAGGGCGAGCATCAGCCCGACGAAGCCCAGGAAGGCGGCCCACGCCCAACTAGGGACTACCAATGGCGCCTCGGCCAAGGAAAGGACGGCTAACATGCCCTTGAAGTTAGCCCAAACGCCGGGGAGTCAAGCCCACCCCGCCGATGCGGGCTTGCCCGCCCTGCCCCGCCCCGGCTTACTACCCTCCGCGTTCCCGTAGTTCAACGGATAGAACATTGGTTTCCTAAACCGAGGATGTGGGTTCGATTCCCGCCGGGGACAGCGACGCGGACCGCGGACTATTTTTTGAGGCGATAGCCCTGGATTCGCGTGTTCGGCGACCGGCGGTAGATCGAATCGACGTCCTTGAGCTGCATCAGAGCCCATGGCGCCAGGATGCTATCACCGTTCTTGGTGAGCACGATGTCGTCGGCGATATGCACGCAGGTGTGCAGGCCTTCGCCTTCGTCCAGAAAGCAAAGCACGTCGCCAAAATGGTAAGGCGCATCGACCACCGCGTAATCCTTTAGCAGGTGGTCAGCCGCCAGCTTGGTGTCCAGATAGACATCCTTAGGGGTGAGATTAAAGAAATTGAGCGACGTCCAGTGGCAGTCCGGGAAACGTCCCTTCAGCCCGAGATCCATCTCCGGAAAGGTGTAGGCACGCTGACGGATGATGGAAGGCAGGAAGTGCGTGATGTCGACTGTCTGCTTGGCCCGGCGCTGGGTGATTGCCTTGATGAAGGCCAATCGAGGCGCATCGGTCTGACCGGCCGACCAATAGTCGATGAAGGCCTGCCGGTCCGTATTCAGCGGCAGCCGCAGTTCCACGACCAAACTACGCACGCGGGTGATGGAGCGGAAGACCGCGCTCACCTCTTCTGGCGTCTTGGCCAAGCTTAGCAGGGCCTGGACATCACTGAAGACCGTGGCGCCACCACGCTTCCAGAGGAGGCGACGAAAAAGGGCCTGCTGGGTCGGCGTGAGCGAGGCGCCTTGCATCCAGTCGTCCACGTCTCCGCCGAGGATGAACACCGGGTCGCGCTGGTATTCGTTGGCGGCATGCTTCGCCAGCTCGAGGTAGAGGGCACTCCGGGACTCCTGGCTCAAGGCTGCGAGATCCTCGACCTCAGGCAGCAGCACGATGCTGTTACCGCTGGCGACGAACCGCACGGGGCTGAAGAGGCGCTCGATCACGGCTTCCGGCACCCTGGCCTTCACGAGCGTCTCGCGGACGGCATGCACCGTGGCCTGCTCGAAGGTCCAACGGGTCACCGTGCTCGGCTTGGCCACGACGGCCAGCAGGCCTTCCGGCGGCTCGAGATAGACCGTCCGGGATTCAAGCTGCCCCCAAGGCCCTGCCTTACTGGTCAGGACAGGCTCCACCGGCTCCACGACCGCCCCGACGACGACCCCCCAGCAAACGGCGGCCAAAAGGCCGAGGGAGCGAGGGAGGCATTGATTCACAAGTTTTTAACAACAGGCTAAACGGAAAGTTCCAAATAAAATATGACGATAGTTTACCGATAGTTTGCCGACGCTCCGGAGCACCGGTGGCGTTTCGCATTGTAGCGGCGAGGGTTTCGTCGCACGGATAGGGACCTTTTCCGCCGTGCCCAGACCCAAGTCCAAGAAAGCCGCCGCTCCCGTCCGCGGCCGCTCCGCCAAGCCTTCCGCCCGACGCGCCGTCAAGCCGGCCCGTCGCCAGGCCGACGCCGCCTCCACCTCGACGCCCGAAGCCGCCAAGGCCCAGCCCAACCAGCGCATCGGCGTACTGATCGACGCAGACAACGTTTCGCACCAGCATCTCCCCACCCTGCGCCGCTTCATCGGCGAGACAGAGATCTCCGCCGCCCGCGCCTACGGCGACTTCAACGGTCGCCTCAGCGGATGGCGAGCCGCCGCCCAGGATTGGCCTGAGCTCAATCTCGTCGACCAGCGCAGCTACACGCCCGGCAAGAACGCGGCCGATATGCGCCTGACGATCGACGCCGTGAAGCTAATGGCAGGGGCCAATCCGCCCACGACCCTTATCTTCGTCACGAACGACAGCGATTTCACGCCGGTGGTCGAGGACGCCAAGCGCCTCGGCGTCCGCATCATTGTGATGGGTGAACGTACCCACAAGGCCCTCCGTTCCACGGCCCACCATTACCTGAACCTTTCCGAACTGCGCGAACGCATGGATAATGAGCAGGCGGCGAAGTCCGACCCTCGCATCGCCCTCGGGCTCCTCGCGCAGGCGCTCCGTGCGCTCACGCCGAAGACGAACAAGGATGTCGGTGCCCTGCTCGATCAGTTCGAGAAGATGCTCCCTGAACTCCGCTTCGCCGACGCCCCGCGTCCGCCGCGTGAGGCCGGCCCCCGGCGCGAAGCCCGTGAACCGCGTCCGGAACGCCCGCAAAGGGAACCGCGCCAGGCCCGTGAACCGCGAGCCCCGCGCGAGGCCCGCCCGGCGCCGGACAACTCCGGCCAAGATTACCGCGACCGCCCGAACCTCTCGTCCGCCCAGCAGGCCCAAGGGAAGGCCGAGGCCGACCAACGCCGCGCCCAGTTGCAACAGCGCCAGGACATCATCGACGCGCTCGTCGACGTCGCCACGGGCCTCGCGCCCGAAGGCGAATGGCTGAAGGTCGAAGTCATCAAGAAGTTCCTGCTTCAGGAACACCCTGGACTCGAAGCCAACGCCCCGCGCTACGCGAAGTTCTACCGCATGCTCGAGGACACCGGACGCTTCGACGTCCAGCTACAGGGCTCGACGGTGATGGCACGCCTGAAGGAGTAAGCCTTACTTCCCAATCGTCCGAGAAAGGAACTCGAGCGTCGGCGCTGTCACGTCCGCTTTATCGCTTGAATCCTTGCCCATACCAGGGACGCCAGTGGTATCGTAATCGATGCGATCGCGCTTCCAACCCTTGCCCTTCGGGTGCAGGTCGAAGGTGTGCGGGGCGTCCGTGACGCGGATATAGTCGAAGCGCAGTTTCGCGACCACCAAGGCCGCGGCCAGTTCGTCCGATTCAGAAATATCGACCGTGGTGTCCGCCGTGCCATGCAGGATGAGCACGGGCGGATCCCGCATGTCGGCCTGATACGTCGGCAGATAGGCCTGCTGCGCCTCGGCGGAGACGCCCGGGACTTCGCCCTTGCCGTGCTTAGCGAAGTTGATGACGCCATACATGTCGATCACCCCAGAAACCTTGGCCGAAATCTTCGCAGCTGGGTCCCCGCCAGGGCCGGTCCGGTCGTCGGAAAGGCCGACCATCAGAGCGAGGTAGCCACCCGCGGAACCGCCGCCGACGGCGATGCGCGCCGGATCGACGCCGAGTTCCTTCGCATGGGCGCGCACCCAGCGGACGGCGTTGCGGCAATCGGCGATATTCTGTGGCCAGACGCCTTCCTTCGTCTTGGAGCCCAGTACGTAGTTGCAGCTCACGACGACGTAGCCCGCACGGCATAGATCGGCGCTCACGCTGGCCGATCGGTATTCCGCCTTATCGCCACCGGTGAAACCGCCGCCATGGATGAAGACCACGGCCGCGCGGTTGGGGCGATCGGCACTCAAAGCGCCGGACGGAAAATAAAGGTCGAGCTTCTCCTTGCGCTCAGCACCGAGGAAGGAGATGTCGCTCAGCCGATAGACGGGGCTTGGCACCTCCGTCGTGTGCGGGCGAGCGTAGGCTTCGGCGGCAAGCGCGGGGACGTTGGCGACCTCCATCGCCTCGCCAGCCTTAGCCAGCTCGCCGATGCGCAGTTTGGAAGTGTCGGCAGCGAAGACGGACGCAGCCGCAAGGGTCAGGAGAAGCGGACGCATAAAGGGCGGGATAGAAAGTTTCTACCCCGCCTTTGCAGGCAGTCAACGCGTCAGCCGGTAGTTCAGGACAACGCGTGGGCGTAGCCGTCGACGATCGCCTGCAGGGAGGCTTCGACGAGGTTTTCGCTGACGCCGACCGTACCCCATGAGCCCTTGCCGTCGGAAGAACGGATGACCACGCGGGTCTTGGCCGCGGTGCCGTCAGTACCGCCGAGGATGCGGACCTTGTAATCCACGAGGCTGACCTTCGCCAGCTTCGGGAAGGACTTCACGAGAGCGGAACGCAGGGCCTGGTCGAGGGCGTGGACCGGTCCGTCGCCTTCAGCCACGGTGAGGGTCTCCTTGCCGGCGATGCTGAGGCGCACCACGGCTTCGCAGTAAGCCGAGCCCTTGGCGCCGCGCGCGGTGACATGGTAGGAAGCGACCTCGAAAGGCGCGGCCTTGCTCTTGCCGATATGACGACGGAGCAGCAGCGCGAGCGAGGCTTCGGCGTCCTCGAAACTCCAACCGCCGTGCTCGAGCTTCTTCAGCTCGTCGAGCGCGGTGGCGGTGGCGGGATTGTCGCGGTCGAGGTCGATACCGAGGGACTTCGCCTTAAGGACGATGTTGCTGCGGCCGGACTGGTCACTGACGAGGACGGTGCGCTCATTACCGACGACGGTCGGATCGATATGCTCGTAGGCGGCGGAGAACTTACGGACGGCGTCAACGTGCGTGCCCCCCTTATGGGCGAAGGCCGCAGTACCGACCCACGGACGACGCGGATCAGGGGCGAGGTTGGCGACGCCATCGACGAAACGCGAGAGGCCGGCGAGGCCCTTCAGTGAGGTCGAGGAGACGCACTTCCAGCCGAACTTCAGCTGGGCACAAGGGATCACCGCGGTGAGGTCGCAATTGCCGGTGCGCTCGCCGATGCCGTTGACCGTGCCCTGGACGTGGGAGGCGCCGGCTTCGAGCGAAGCAAGGGCGTTGGCGAGGCCGAGACCGGCGTCGTCGTGCGTGTGGATGCCAACAGGGGTCTTCTTCAGCGCGGCGAGGGCGGCGCGGGTGGCCGCGGCGACTTCGGCCGGCAGGGATCCGCCGTTGGTATCGCAAAGCACGATGCGGTCGGCACCACCTTCGACGGCGGCGAGCATGGAGGCGATGGCGTAAGCCGGATCTTCCTTCCAGCCGTCGATCGCGTGTTCGCAATCGTAGACGACTTCGCGACGATGGGACTTCAGGAAAGCGACCGTGTCGCGGATCATCTCGAGATTCTCCTCGGGCGAGCAGCGGAGAACTTCGCGGACATGGAGGGCGGAGGTCTTGCCGTAGATGGTGACGACAGGGGTATCAACCTCGAGGAGGCCGCGCACCTGGGCGTCTTCAGAGGCGCGTACACCCTTGCGGCGGGTCGACCCGAAGGCCGCCAGCTTGGCATGCTTGAACTTGATCTTTTTGGCGCGGGCGAAGACCTCGACGTCGCGAGGATTGGAGCCCGGCCAGCCGCCTTCGATATAGGTCATGCCGAAGCGTTCGAGCTCGGCGGCGATGCGCAGTTTGTCATCGACGGAGAAATGAATGCCCTGCCCCTGCGAGCCGTCGCGGAGGGTGGTATCATAGATTTCGATGGAGCGTGCCATGGTCGTGTGGGTGGTAAAGAGGTGTAAAGGGAGGGGGCCGTTCCGGGCGCCGCGGAACGGGGAGTCGCCCGTCGGGCGTTCCGTTCAGCGGGCTTAGAGCCCGATGATGGTAATAATCGCCGGAATGATGGCACGACCAGCCGCGGAGCGGAGGGAGGTCGAAGACTGGGCCAGGGTTTCCATGACGAGGACCCTGACTTCAAGGGCGGAGGCTTGGAGAGTCAAAGGCAAAGGAGCCCGAAGCGGGTCAATGCTCGCCAAAAGGCCCATAAACACCCATTAATCAGCCCATGCGCCGCCTCGCCGCCCTTCTCCTGCTCTTGGCGGGCGCTATCACCTCGCCGGCCCAGTGGCAGATTTTCGCGGAGAAACTACCCAAGCCCGG
>CAINSX010000333.1 GCA_903853185.1 uncultured Opitutia bacterium | reverse complement strand
GAGTGAGCGGTCGTGGAGCGACCGGGGAGGACTGAGTCGATGGCGGAGGGTAGATGACGGATGATTGAATTGAGGACTGCATGGAAAGTGAGCCGAAGGCCTTCATTTTTCGGATCTATGTCTACTCAGTCCTCAACGCAGACCTCTGTTCAGTCCTCAATTCAGCCCTCAATTCCTTCCCTCTCTTGCCTCCCGCCCTCGGGCCCTTCATTCCTCGTTCATGCGCCTCGCCCTCCTCGCCTGCCTTCTCTCGCTCGGCCTATCGGCCGCCGAATTCACCCTCTCTCCGGAGGTGAAGTTTAAGCCGGACTCGAAGCACTTCGAGAAAGCCGGCCTACCGCATGCGCTCGACTACCTGGCCTACCTGCCTTCGTCCTACGAAAAGGACACCGCCAAGAAGTGGCCGCTGGTGATCTTCCTCCACGGCTCCGGCGAACGCGGTACGCCGCTCAATCTCGTCCGCAAGAACGGCCTACCCTTCGAACTCGATCGCCGCGGCGATACGCCGTACGTGATGATCGCCCCGCAGTGCCCGGCGAATGAGCGCTGGAACGTACAAGTGCTCGACGCCCTGCTCACCGACCTGCTGAAGACGTATCGCATCGACGAGAAGCGCGTGATCATCACTGGACTTAGCCTCGGCGGCTACGGCAGCTGGGCTTGGTCGTGCGAACATCCCGAACGCTTCGCCGGCGTGATCCCGGTGTGTGGCGGCATCGAGCCCGCTAAGACGGTCTCGCTGAAAGGCATGCCGATCTGGGCGTTCCATGGCGACAAGGACAAGAACGTCCCGCTCGAACGCGGCCAACTCGCCGCCGAGGCCGCCAAGAAGAACGGTGCCGACGTGAAGTTCACCGTCTATCCCGGCGTCGCCCATAACTCTTGGGAAAAAGCCTACGCCGAACCCGAGCTCGAAGCCTGGATCCTCGCGCGCATCCGGAAGTAACCGAGGTAGGGACGCGACGGCGAAGCGTCCTCCCCGCGGACAGAAGCAACTTAGGACAGCACGTGGTGCTGTCCCTACCTCAAGACACGGCGGCCATGGCGACGGCCACCCTGCCTTAGCAGGCATGCACACCCCATGTCCCCATGCCCCCGTGCCCACTTGCCCCCTTAATTCCACCCTTCCCTTTTCCCCCGACAGGGGCTTAAAAAGACCCCTTCCATTTTCCGTCCATGACCTCCGCCCAAGTCCGCCAATCCTTCCTCGATTTCTTCAAATCGAAGCAGCACTCGATCGTCCAGTCGTCGAGCCTGATGCCGGACTCCCCCAACCTGCTCTTCACCAACGCCGGGATGAACCAGTTCGTCCCGATCTTCCTCGGCCAGACGAAGTGCCCGTATACCCCCGGCCGCGCCGCCGACACCCAGAAGTGCATCCGCGCGGGCGGTAAGCATAACGACCTCGAGGACGTCGGTCTGGACACCTACCACCACACGTTCTTCGAAATGCTCGGCAACTGGTCCTTCGGCGACTACTTCAAGCGCGAGGCCATCGACTACGCCTGGGAGCTCATCACCGAGGTCTGGAAGTTCCCGAAGCATCGCCTCTACGCCACCGTCTACAAGCCCGACAAGTCCAAGGGCGACCCGTCCGAGTTCGACCAGGAAGCCTGGGACGTCTGGGCCGAGAAATTCCGCGCCGCCGGCCTCGATCCCGAGGTCCACATCGTAAACGGGAATAAGAAAGATAATTTCTGGATGATGGGCGAGACCGGCCCCTGCGGCCCTTGCACCGAACTGCACGTCGACCTCACGCCCGAAGGCGACACGAAGGGCACGCTCGTCAACGGCAGCGACGCCCGCTGCATGGAGATCTGGAACCTGGTGTTCATCCAGTTCAACGCCAACCCGGATGGTACGTTCAGCCCGCTCCCGGCCCGCCACGTCGATACGGGCATGGGCTTCGAACGCGTCGCCGGCATCATGCAGTGCACGAAGAACTTCAAGGACTTCTCCGGCGTGATCTCCAACTACGAGAGCGACGTCTTCACGCCGCTCTTCCGCCGCCTCGAGGAACTGTCCGGCAAGAAGTACGGCTCCACCCTGCCCGCCGCCGGCTCGATCGGCGACACGCAGCAGGAGAAGGACGACGTGGCCTTCCGCGTCATCGCTGACCACATCCGCACGCTTTCGTTCGCGATCGCCGACGGCATCCAGCCGGGCAACTCCGACCGTAACTACGTCCTCCGCCGCATCCTCCGCCGCGCCGTCCGCTACGGCCGCACGCTCGGCCTGAAGAACGGCTTCTTCCACCAGCTCGTCGGCGTGCTCGCCGAGACGATGGGCGACGTCTTCCCGGAGATCCGCACCCGCCGCACGGTGGTCGCCGACGTCATCCGCATCGAAGAAGAATCCTTCAACCGCACCCTCGACAAGGGCATCGCCCTCTTCGAAGACGAAGCCAACAAACTCAAGGCCGGCGGCGCCATCTCGGGCGCCATCGCCTTCCGCCTCTATGACGAGCAGGGCTTCCCGCTCGACCTCACCCAACTCATGGCCCGCGAACGCGGCCTGACCGTCGACGGCGCCGGTTTCGAGAAACTGATGGAAGAACAGCGCAACCGCGCCCGCGCGGCGCAGAAGAAAGAGATCATCACCCTCTCCGATATCGGCTCGGACCACCCGACGGCCTTCGTCGGTTACGACGCCCTCACCACGCAGGCCAAGGTCGCCCAGATCGCCAAGATCAAGGACCGCTCCGCCGTAATCCTCGACAAGTCCCCCTGCTACGCCGAGATGGGCGGCCAGGTCGGCGACGCCGCGATCATCACCCTCGGCGGCCGCCAGTGGCACGTCACCGACACCCAGAAGTCCGGCCAGACCTGGCTCCATTTCCTCGACGGCGAAGACGCCCCCGAGACCGGCGCGACGATCGAGATCGCCGTCGACCAGGCCCGCCGCGACGCCATCCAGCGCCATCACACGGTCACGCACATCCTGCACTGGGCGCTCCATGAAGTCGTCTCCAAGGAAGCCTCCCAGAAGGGTTCCGCGGTCGACCCGACGAAGCTGACCTTCGACTTCAACGGCGCGGCGCTCACGCCCGGCCAGTTGGCTGACATCGAGAAGCTCGTCAACGAGCGTATCCTCGCCAACGACGCCGTGACGTGGAGCGAAGTCGCCTACGCCTCCGTCAAGGGCCGCCCGGATATCATGCAGTTCTTCGGCGACAAATACGGCGACTCCGTGCGCGTCGTGCAGGTCGGCGGTAAGGCCACTTCCCTCAACGGCTGGTCGATGGAACTCTGCGCCGGCACGCACGTCCGCCACACCGGCGAAATCGGCCTCTTCCGTATCGTCGGCGAAAACGCCATCGCCGCGGGCGTCCGCCGCATCGAAGCCGTCGCCGGCCTCGCCTCATACGAACGCGCTAAGTCCGAAGCCGAGCTGCTGAAGGCGCTCGCCTCGTCGACCAACACGCCCGTCGCCGACCTCGCCAAGCGCCTCGAGCAGATCATGGAGCAGAGCTCCGCACTCGAGAAGAAGCTCAAGGTCTACCGCGACAAGGAATCCTCTCAGCTCGCCGACGCCCTCGCCGCTAAGGCGAGCGACCGCGCGGGCCTGAAGTACGTCATCGCCCAGGTCAGCGCCGAGACGCCTAACGATCTCCGTGACCTCGGCGCCAAGGTGGCCGGCAAGGTCGGCCCTTCCGCCGTCGTCGTCCTCGCCGCCGTCTTCGGCGACAAGGTCTCCCTCGTGGCCAACTGCGGTCCGGACGCCGTCAAGGCAGGCAAGGCTGCCGGCAAAATCGTCACCGACGCCTGCGGCAAGCTGGGCGGCAAGGGTGGCGGCAAGCCCGACGCCGCGATGGGCGGCGGTACCGACGTCTCCAAGGTCGCCGAAGCCTTGGGTAGTGTTGCTTAATAGGGCTAGAGCTAGCGCCAGGGCCAGGTAACACTGACCCTGGGTAGGGCTGACCGCCTCGGTCAGCCGTT
>CAINSX010000332.1 GCA_903853185.1 uncultured Opitutia bacterium | reverse complement strand
GACTTCACTTGGATCAATCAGCCTGTGGTCGGCGAACAGGACATCCTCGCCCGCGTGCGTTACCGCGACAAAGCCACGTCGGCCCGCTTCATCCCGCAGGCCGACGGCTCCGTGCGCCTCCGCTTCGCCGAGACCCAGCGCGGCCTCGCGCCCGGCCAGGTGCTCGCCGTCTACCAAGACCGCGTCCTCATGGGCGGAGGAGTTTTCATATAAGGGACACGTGGGCACGCTGGCACGGTGACAAGGGGAGAGATAGCATAAGGAGTACGACCACACCCTGGGGCTAAATGAGCGGCTGTTTCGGGCCTTGCCCACGTGCCCACTTGTCAACGTGCCCCCTCCCGTCTCACTCACTTGACCTTCTCCGCAATGTGCGGAGGGTAAGCCCATGCCCGAAGGCTCCGCAGTCCAACGCATGTTCTCCGGGATCGCCTCCCGCTACGACTTCGCGAACCGCGTGCTGAGCCTCGGCCTGTGCGTCGGCTGGCGCGAACAGCTCGTGGCCGCCGCCAAGGCCGCTCAGCCGAAGACCGTCGCCGACCTCGCCACCGGCAGCGGCGATGTCGCCTTCGCCCTGCGCCGTGACCTTCCCGCCGACTGCTCCGTCGTCGGCTACGACTTCTGCGAGCCGATGCTCGAGCTCGGCCGCGCCCGCGCGAAGCAGGAGAACGTGTCGCTGGAATTCAAAGCCGGCGACTGCATGGCGCTGCCGATCGCCGACGCTTCGCAGGACGTGGTCACCATCGCCTACGGCGTGCGCAACTTCGAAGACCGCGCCAAGGGCCTCGGCGAACTGCGCCGCATTCTGCGTGCGGAAGGCACATTGCTGATTCTCGAGTTCTCCCAGCCGAGCGCCTGGTTCCTCCCCTTCCACTTCGTCCACGTGCGTTGCGTGCTCCCGGTGCTCGCGGGCATCCTCACTGGAGACTTCGGCGCTTATAAATATCTTGGTACCAGCATCGCGGGTTTCCCGGACGCCACGGGCCTCGACGCGGAGCTCAAGGCCGCTGGATTCGCCAAGGTAAGCCACAAAAGGATGCTTTTCGGCACCGTCGCCCTCCATCAGGCGGTGGTTTGAAAAATTCCTTGCTTTAGGGGCCCGTGGTCGTTTGCTCAACCACCTCACTACGGGCTCGTGGTGAAATGGATATCATTTCTGACTACGGATCAGACGTTTGGGGTTCGAATCCCTACGAGCCCACCACTTTGAGCGCTAACCGGATTAAAACCCCGGTTAGTCGTATTGGGCGGCATGGCGGAGGCCAAGCCGCCAAGCCGCCAAGCAGCGGTAAGCGGTGAGCGGTTGGCGGATAGGAAAAGCCGCTCAAGCCCAACACCTGATTTGGGTAGGGTCGGGACCGCGTCACGACTTAGCCTGTTTTAGGTAGGGTTAAGCGCCCTCGCTTAACCGCGGCTGACCGAGGCGGTCAGCCCTACCCTCAGACAGACCCCAGCCAATCATCCGGTCTCCGGTCTCCCCTTGAGTGAATTGTACTCCCAACCGCCAACCGCTAACCGCTTACACCTTATACACGTCCGGCATCTTCGTGCCGGACGGGTACACATAAGACCGGTCCTCGAAATTACGCAGCTCGACGATACCGTCATGGACGGCCTGGACGTATTCCGGGTTGATCGGGACTTTCCCACCGCCGCCAGGGGTGTCGATAATCAGCTGAGGGACGGCGTAGCCCGTCGTGTGTCCACGGAGCGCGCGGATGATGTCGATGCCCTTCTGGATGGGCGCACGGAAATGGGTCGAGCCTTCGATCAGGTCGCAGGCGTAAAGGTAATACGGACGCACGCGCATCATCAGCAGGCGATGCACGAGGGACTTCATGACCTCGGCGTCGTCATTGATGCCGGCGAGGAGCACGGATTGGTTACCCAACGGGACGCCGGCGAACGACAGGCGTTCGCAGGCCGTGGCGAGCTCACGCGTGACCTCTTTCGGATGATTGGTGTGGATGCTCAGCCAGATGGGCCCGTGCTTGCGGAAGACTTCGGCGAGCTCCGGCGTGATGCGCTGTGGCAGGAAGACTGGGATGCGCGAGCCGATGCGGATGAACTCGACGTGCTTGATCGCGCGGAGACGGCCGAGGAGGGCGTCCAGCTTGGCGTCGGAAAGCAGCAACGGATCGCCGCCGGACAGCAGGACGTCGCGGATCTCGGTATGCTCTTCGATATACTTCAGTCCGGCTTCGAGCTCGGGATGGAAGTCGTAGGCCTGCGCGTTGGAGACGAGGCGGCTGCGCGTGCAGTACCGGCAATACGAAGCGCAGCGGTCGGTGACCAGGAACAGTACGCGGTCCGGGTAGCGGTGGACGATACCGGGGACGGGCATGGTGCCTTCTTCGCCGACCGGGTCCTCGGATTCACCGACAGCGACGTAGGACTCCTCGATGCGCGGGATGACCTGCCGGCGGACCGGGCAGTTCGGGTCCTTGGGGTCGATGAGATTGAAGAAATGCGGCGTGATCGAGAGCGAGAGCTTATGAGGCGCGAACAGGCACCCTTCCCGCTCCTCCTTGGTCAGCTCCAGTCGCTCCTCGAGCTGGGCGAGGGTCGTGATACGGTGGCGCATCTGCCAATGCCAGTCGTTCCACTCCGCGGCGGGCACGTCTTTCCACAGGCCTTGGCCGGCATGCCAGTTTTCGCGGAGATCTTGGGGGAACATCAGCTAAGACCTCCAACCTAATGGTCGTGACGTCCAATGCAAACGGGGAAGCATATCCCCTTAAGGCAGCGGCGGCGGGCCCTTGCGCCCGAACCAGCCCGCGAACGGGTGCCACAACTGGCCAAAGTAGCCCGTCGGCACCCTCTCCGGCACGCCGAAGTCGCAAGGCATTCGGTCGCGCGGCATATAATAGGTCCCGAAGAGGATGTCCCACAGGGGTAGGAGCCCGGCGAAGTTCTTATCGATTGCCTGCGGGTCCTTCGAGTGATGCCAGCGGTGGAAGACCGGCGTCGAAATCACCGAACGGAGCGGGCCGAAATCCCAGTCGACGTCGGCATGCAGGAAGATCGCGTAGAAGGTGAAGAAGACCGCTGTTCCGACCGTGATCCCCGGATCGAAGCCGAGCAGAAGCACCGGCGTGACATGTGCGAGCTTGTCGACGACTTCGTTGACCGGATGGACCCGAATGCTGGACAGCCAATCCAGATCTTCCGAGCTATGATGCACGGCATGGAAAGGCCACCAGGCCCCCGTATGGAAAAGCCGGTGGATCCAATAGCCGGAGAAATCGACCAGCACGTAGATCTCGACGGCCTGCAACCAGACCGGCTGCCTGAGCACTGGACCGTAGCCATGATACATGCCCGCACGCAATTCCTCAGGCGTCGAGACCTGCAACCACACCAGCATGATGGCGGGAATCACCAGGAGGGTCTTCGTGAAGACCTTCACCAAACCGACGACAAAGAAGTAGATCGCATCCGTCGCCACTCCAGGACGAAGCTGAGAGGCCCTCCGGCGATTGCCGAGGACTCTCTCAATCAGGTAGAAGACCAACCCAAGGACCAGAAGCGCGATGAGTTTCTTCGTGAAGTCCATGCGGCTGGTTCAGGTCGCTTACTTCTTCTCGACGACCCACATGTTGCGGTATTCGACGGCGTCACCGTGCCACTGCAGGGCCAGCGGGAGCTTGGCGTCGTGCTTCACGTAAGGGGGATTCTTCTTATGACTGCTCGGGCCGATGTACTCGGTGCCGTCCTGAACCTTGACGCCGTTCATGACGACGGTGATGCGGGCCTTGCTGGCGACAGAGCCATCGGCGTTGAAGCGCGGGGCGGTCCATTCGACGTCATAGCTATTCCAGGTGCGGGAAGGCAGGCAGGCGTTGAACAGCGGAGGCTGCTGGCCGTAGATCGCGGCGGTCATGCCGTCGGCGTAGGTCTCGGTCTTGGAGCAGTCGAGGACCTGGAGCTCGTAGGTCTTCATGAAGAAGATGCCGCTGTTCGAGTTGCCCTGGCTCTTCTTCTTGGGATCGGTGTCGTAACCGGCGGCGGAGCGCCATTCGGCGTGCAGGGTGATATCGCCGAAGGAACGCTTGGTGCGGATGCCGTTACTGCGCGCGATCATCGCGCCGTCTTTGATTTCCCAGGTGACCGGGGTCTTGAGCTTGGCGTTCGCGACGGCGTCGGCCTCCCATTCATTGGCGGAGTCGGCGCCACCGACGAGGACGACGGCTCCGGCCGGAGCGGGGGCTTCGTTGCACTTCAGCTTGGAAGCGTCGGCGCGGGGCGGCTGCGGGCGGGCGGAGTCATGGACGTGCCACTGGGTGCCGGGGATGAGGGGGGTGTCGGTATAGCCTTCGGCGGCGACGAGGCCGGCGGCGGCAAGGAGGGTCAGGAGATGAGCGAGGCGCATGGGGGTGAGGGTGCAGACAGGTTGGCCGACCATAGGTTCAACGGAAAGGGGAAACCTTTCAGGGGTAGGGGG
>CAINSX010000331.1 GCA_903853185.1 uncultured Opitutia bacterium | reverse complement strand
TCAAGGGTCCGCCCGCCCACAAGGATTGGGTTTGGGCCAAGGAAACGCTTTTGCTCGATGCCTTGATCGCCAAGAAAAGCGACGTCGAGGTCGAGGTGCAGGCCATCCAGGTCGGCTCGGTGGTCTGTCTCTCCAATCCCGCCGAGTATTTCGTGTCGTATGGCCTCCAGCTCAAGAAGCGCAGCGGTTTCCCGATGACCTTCCCGGTCGAGCTCGCGAACGGCTGCGTCGGTTATGTGCCGGACGAAGAAGCCTTCGGTCCGCACGGCGGCGGATACGAGACGCGCCTGACGAGTTACAGTAATCTCGAGATCACCGCGGGCACGCAGTTCATGAACGTCGGCCTCGAGCTCGCCGCCAAGATGAAGCCCGCGAAGCTGCTCGAACGTCCGAACGGACCGGCCGGCAAGCCATGGGCCTACGGTGACCAGCCTCCCCAGTTGAAATGATTCGACTCGCTTCCGTCCTATTCGTCTCCGCGCTCGCGGCGGCCCCGTTGCCGAGCCCGCTCGCTCCAGCCGAGGCGTTAAAAGCCTTCGAGGTCGTCCCAGGCCTGCGTGTCGAACTCGTCGCCGCCGAGCCGCTGGTGGCCTCGCCGTGCGCCATCGCTTTCGATTCCAAGGGCCGCTTGTTCGTGGCCGAGAATCGCGGCTACCCGATTGGCCCGAAGGAAGGGGAGAAGCCTGCGGGCGTCATCGCGATGCTCGAGGATACCGATGGCGACGGTATGATGGATAAGCGTACCGTCTTCGCCGATGGGCTGACCTTCCCAAATGGCGTGCTACCTTGGAATGGCGGACTCATCGTCACCTGCGCGCCGGATGTGCTCTTCCTGAAGGATAACGACGGCGACGGTGTCGCCGACGAACGTCGCGTCCTCCTGACCGGCTTCGCCACGACAGGTAGCACCCAGCTGCGCGTCAATGCGCCGACCATCGGCCCGGATGGCTGGATCTACCTGGCCGCCGGCTTGAGTGGTGGCACAGTCACGTGTCCGTCTCATCCGGAGCGCCCGCCGGTCAAGATGACGTCCGATATTCGCTTCAACCCGAAGACCCTCGAGGTCGAACTAGTCGACGGAAAGTCCCAGTATGGCATGAGCTTCGACGTCTTCGGGAACCGCTTCATCTGCATGAACCGGGTCCCGGTGCAGCATGTCGCCTTCCAGTCAAAATGGCTGAAGCGTAACCCGCGCCTGGCGTTCAGCGAGACTGTCCAGGACTGCAACGCGCGCGACGCCTTCAACGGCATCAACGGCGGACATGACGGCGTCCGGCTTTTCCCGATCAGTTCCAATATCACCACCGCCGACGGGCATGCCGGTTCGTTCAGCGCCGCCTGTGGGGTCAAGGTCTGGCAGGGTAAGTCCTTGCTCACGCCGGAGTGCTCTGCGGCGGTCTTCTCGTGCGACCCCACGGGTAATCTCGTCCATGCCGATCGCCTTACGGCCACGGGCGCGACCTTTGCCGCCTCGCCGCTCTATCTGGACCGCGAGTTCCTTGCCTCGCGCGACGACTGGTTCCGGCCGGTCTACCTGACCAAGGGGCCGGAGGGCGCCATGTATGTCGCGGACATGTATCGCAAGGTGATCGAGCACCCAGATTACCTACCTGAAGAAGTCCGTAAGAATACTGACTTCGTGACCGGTAAGACCATGGGGCGTATCTGGCGCGTGCGAGCCGACAAGGAACCCGACCGCGCTGCGGTCGCCCTGGCCGCGTTCTCTTCTTTGTCTGACTCCGTCTTTGCCAAGATCATCCGGGCAGGCGATGATGCCTCCCCGGCAGGCACCCAGCAGCTCGCCCAGGCCGCGTGGTCGCACGCGGAGGATAAGTGGATGCGCAACGGGGTGCTGAGCGGCATCGGCGGACGCGAACCGGCTTTCCTGCAGGCGCTCTTGGCGGCCATGCCAGCGGACGCCAAGGTCGGCGCGGGTATGGCGGAGGTCTTGGCTTACCTCGGGGGCTCGATGACCAAGCCGGCCGAACTCGAGTTCGCGGATCGAGCGCCAGAGGCCCTTCGGCTTGCGCTGCTGTCCGGGTATCTTACGTCCCGTAAGCCGGCGGGCCTGCCTGCTGCTTTCCAATCACTTCTCGATGCGTCGCCCGTCGTCGCGATGGATCAGTCCAAGACCATCGAAGCACGCAGCGTCGCCGTGAAGCTCATGGCCCGACTGCCATGGGAGCGTGCCGGGTTGCCCCTGCTGAAGCTCGCCTTGGATGAGTCGTCGCCCGATCTCGCTGCCGCGGCGCTTAAGGCCGTGGTGGTCTATCCCAAGGAAGAGGTCTCGGCCGCCTTGCTCGCGGGTTGGTCGCGATACGCGCCAGCTCGTCGCGATGCCGTCTTGGGCGCCTTGCTGGGCGTTCCTTTCCATGTGAAGGGCGTTTTGGCCGCCGTGGAGGCCAATCGCCTGCCCGCCAGCGCGTTTACGGGCGTCCGCCGACGTCAGGTACTCGCTGCCAAGGATCCCGCCGTGAAAGCCCTGGCGGAGCGCCTGCTGACCATCTCGGCGCGTCCGGAGGCCTTGGCCGAAGCCACCAAGGCGTTGGCCCTGACGCCTGTGCCTGCTAACGGCCGTGTCGTCTTCAATGCCGTCTGCGCCACCTGTCACCGCTTGGACCGGGAAGGGCACGCCGTCGGGCCGGACCTCTTCGATATCCGTCGCCAGACCAAGGAGAACATCCTGTTCCATATCGTGAACCCTGACGCCGAGATCGCCCCGGCCTTCACTGCGTATCTCGCCGAGGCCAAGGACGGACGCATCCTCAGCGGCATCTTAGTCGGCGACACGCCCACCTCGATCACCCTACGCGGGCCGTTAGGCGTCGAAGCGTCACTACTACGTTCCGACCTCGCTAAGCTCGAATCTCTGCCTGGCTCGCTCATGCCGACCGGCCTCGAGGCTGGCCTGTCGAAACAGCAGCTCGCCGACCTTTTGGCTTATCTTAAAGGGGAGAAGTAAGGCAGGCTAGGGCAGCACGCGGTGCTGCCCCTACCTGGCACGTGCGGGGCGGGCAGGGCGGGGTAGAAAAGGGATACCCCTATGAGCCCTACTCGTCGTGAATTCCTCGGTTCCCTTGGCGGCCTAGCCGCCGGTTATGCCCTCGCTCCGGCGCTGCGTGCGGCGGAAGCCAGCGGCAAGCCGCTCGGCCTCGCCCTCTGTGGCTTGGGGAATTATTCCAACGGCGAACTCTCGCCGGCGCTCCTCGAGACCAAGAACGTGAAACTCGTGGCGGTGATCACCGGCACGCGCGAGAAGGGCGTGAAGCTCGCGAAGCTCCACGGCTTCGACGAAGCCAATATCTATTCTTACGAGCAGTGGGACAAGGTCGCCGCGAACAAAGCCATCGATATCGTCTATGTGGTGACGCCTCCCGGCATCCATGCCCAGAACGTCGTCGCAGCCTTCGGTGCCGGTAAGCACGTCATCTGCGAGAAGCCGATGGCTGTTTCGGCTGCCGAGTGCGACACGATGATCGCTGCGGGCAAGAAGGCCGGCAAACGCCTCGCGATCGGCTACCGCCTCCATTTCGACCCTTATCACCAAGAGCTCGTCCGCCTCGCTAAGACAAAGGAGTTCGGTCCGTTCATGAAGATTAAATCGGCCAACGGTTTTACGCTCCGTCGTAAGGTCTGGCGCATCGACAAGAAGCTCGCCGGTGGTGGCTCACTGATGGACATGGGCATCTATTCGATTCACGCCTGCTGCATGGCGGCCGATGCTAATCCAGTCTCGGTTACCGCTAAGGAACTGCCGAAGACCCAGCCGGAATTCTTTACCGAGGTCGAGCAGGCCATGGAGTTCCGCCTCGAGTTCGCGAACGGTGCCGTGGCCGACGTCTGGACTGGCTACGATGCCAACCGCGCCGAGTTCTACGCCGAAGCCGAGAAGGGCTGGTTCAAGGGCGAGAAGCCCGTTTTCAGCTACCGCAACCTCAACATCTCGACCTCTGCCAAGGGCAAGCTGGACTTCGGTATCTTCCGTCAGCAGCAGCGCCACATGGATGGCGTCGCCGCCGCGTTCCGTGACGAACAGCCGGTGACTTGCTCCGGTGAACTTGGCCGTCGCGACATGGTCATCATCGACGGCATCTACGAGTCGATCAAGACGGGCAAGAAGGTGGAGTTGAAGTATAGCTAACTTTAGGTAGGGCCGAGCATCCTTGCTCGGCCGCGGTCGACCAAGGATGGTCGACCCTACCCGATGCGGAGGGTTCGTCCCTCACCAACCCTTCGCCAGCTCTATGAGTTTGGCGGAGGCCTGGGTCATGGCGGCCTCACGTTCCTTCTCGCCGCTGTTCACTCCTTCGGCGTGGACGAACGTGACGTCGGTGATGCCGATGAACCCGAGGATCTTGCGCAGGTAGGGCTCCTGGAAATCAAAGTCCGTGCCGGCGACGAAACCGCCGCGGGAGGTGACGATGAGGGCTTTCTTGCCTTTGACCAGTGGCTCGACGCCTTCCTCGGTCAGCTTGAAGGTCATATCGGTGCGCACGACTTGATCGATCCAGGCTTTGAGGCAGGCCGGGATGGAAAAGTTATGCATCGGCGTGGCGATGAGCAGCGTATCGCAGGCGAGCAGCTCGGCCGTCAGGGCGTCGGAATGGTGCAGCACGCCTTTCATCGACGGATCATCATGGTCTGCCGGAGCGAAGGCCGCGCCGACCCAGGCGTCGGAGATGAAGGGTGGCGGATGGTGACCGACGTCGCGATGGGTGACCTGCAGTCCGGGGACCTTCAGGCGGAGGTTCTGGATGAAACCGGCGGAAAGCTTCCGGGTCACCGACCTTACCGTGCGTGGAGAGGCGTCGATGTGCAGGACTTTCATCCTCACAAGGTATCCGCTTGGAACCAGGAGTCAACGGGTAGGCAGAGCAATGGGT
>CAINSX010000330.1 GCA_903853185.1 uncultured Opitutia bacterium | reverse complement strand
GTCGCACCCGATCAGCAAAGGAGAGGACAGCATGCACCAGAGGCTGACGTGGGAATATTGCTCGTCAGCGCTCAGCGAGGTCGGGCGCATCCGGCCCCAGCCGATCCAGCCGAGGATGAGCATGTCCGTGTCGGTCCAGCTACCGGGCTTGGTGTAAGCGGCGGACTGATCCTGCGAAAACCCGATCGCTCTGACGCTTCGCCAGGAGTCGTTGACATCGCCCGTGGTGCGCCAGGCGCTGCCACCGACGGCTGCGCCCCACTTCCAGACCTCATTGTTCCCATACTGGCAGAGACTGAAGACGATGTCCCGCTTCTGGGCGCGTAGCTGCTCGCCCATGACCTTGAAGGGATACGTCATGAAAGCGTCGTCCTTGGAACCCTTCCGGACCGGTACGCCGTTCGGATTGGCGACCTCTCCACCCACGACCTGGCCATAGCTGCACCAATCATACTTCAGGAAGTCGTAACCCCATTCGGCAAAAGTGCGGGCATCCTGCGCCTCGTGCAGCCAACTGCCGGCGCACTTACCGCAAGTCGTCGGGCCTGGCGAAGAATAGATGCCAGCCTTCAGCCCGCGGTCATGGATGTAGTCCGCCAAGCCCTTCATGTCAGGGAAGCGGACATTCGAGGCGATGACGCCGCGTTCGTCGCGGAACGGGTGCACCAAGTCCTGAAGGGCTTTGTCGTCCGTCGGGAGGTGGTTCTGCCAATAGTCGTCGAGGTTGACGTAGGACCAGCCGTGGTCGGCCAGGCCGCTGCTGACCATCGCGTCGGCGGCGCCCTTCACCTTATCAGCCGTGATCGTCTGGGCGAAGCAGTTCCAACTGTTCCAGCCCATCGGAGGAGTCAGCGCGATGGTATCGCCGCAGACGATGCGGAAGCGCTTCTCGGCCGAACCGTGGGCGTTCTTGGCACCGAGGGTGACGACGAATTCGCCTTTGGCAGACAAGCTTCCCGAGATCCGACCCGTCTGCGGATCCAATTTCAGGCCAGCGGGCAGACCCTGCGCGGAGTAGGATAGCGGGCGCCCACCGGTGGCAGGGATAGAATAGAGGAAAGGCGAGCCCGGGCGAACGCCGAAGACGCCGGGACCGTTGATCCTCGGAGTAAGCGGGGCCGGGGGCGTCAGGATATACGGCGCAACCGGCGCGGGGGCCGGCTCACCCGAGGTCCGGAAAGTCTTGGCACCCGTCGTCTCGAAACGGGCATCCGCCCAATCCGCGTAGTCATCGTTATCACCATCCTCGGCGTCGCCCACCTTGAGCAGCAGCTGCTTCACCCCGGCGACGTTCACCGCAAAGGGCTTCGCTTCGGTGCCGGCGCGCATGACACCGCTGCGCCAGAGCATCCGCCCATCGCCGATGACGAAGAACTCTACGCTCGAACGGTTGGAGCCGCGCTTGGCGTCATCCAGTCCGACCTGGGCGGAAAATATCTTCGCACCGCCGTCGAGGTGGACGACGAAGATGCTTTCGGCGACCGTGCCCACGCCACGCTCGAAGGCCTTACCCTGGATCTTGAGCGGCTTGGCTTCCTCGGGATTCCTAGCCGCGCAGCGATTTTTCATGGGCCGTCCGTAGCCCTGGACAATCGGCTTTAGATTCAGGTCATCGAGCCAGACCGTTTCGGCGGAGAGACCCATGGTCGCCAGGAGCAAAAGGAGGATAAGCGCTGGACGAAACATCATGCAGTTATCTTAGCGGTGACATTAGAAATTCAACGTAATTGCAGGCGTATATCAAAAGGTAGGGACGTGATTGCGTCACGTCCGTTCGCCGAGAAACATGCGACTTCATTGAGCTTGGCCAAGGCCCGACGACTTCCCGCCGGCGGGTTCGAACGGCGGTGATGCCAATCACCGCCCTACCATCGATACAGCTATGTCGTGACGCGGTCCCGACCCTACCTATTATTTGCCGGCCACTTCGGCGCGGGCTTTAGCGAGGACGTCGGCGAGCTTCACTTCGGCGCCGCCCTGGCGTTTGCTCTCATCGGCGGCTTCCATGAAGGTATAAAGCTCGAGCGTCTCTTCGGCGGAGACCTGCGGCTTGCCCGTGCGGAACATCTTCACGACGGACTCGAGCAGGACTTCGTAGCCGTCGAACTTGCCGATATCGGCTTCGCCTTTGTCGCCGACGGCCTTGCCGCCGTAGGGTCCGCCCTTCGCCTTACGATCCGCTTCGCGATAGATGCCCACGCGGCCTTCGCCCCAGTTGCCCGTGACCTGGATCATGCCCGCGGCGGACTTGTCGCGCTTCACCGAGAGGCAGCCCGTGCCCATGACGGTGTAAAGGCTTTCGCAACCATGGACGCCATACCAGTAGAGGTCGGGGTGATGCGGCTCGAGGCTGGCCGGGCTGGTGGTGTAAGCCGTCTTCACCTTGCCGACGGAGCCTTGGGCGACCGCCTGGGTGCTCGCGGCGAAGCGCAGCGACGAGGAACAGAAATACACCACGCCCGCCTTCTTTGCGGCTTCCTGGATGCGGATGACGTCGGCCAGCGAGCCGCCGATCGGCTTGTCGATAAAGACCGTCTTGCCGGCCTTCAGCACCGGCAGGATCTGCTCGAGGTGGACGCGGCCGTCGTTGGATTCCAGCATCACGAAGTCGACCTGCGCGCAGAGCTTCTCGATCGAATCGACGATCTCGACGCCCATGCCCTGGAGCTTGGCCGTGTAGTCGGGCACGTGGACGGTGCTTTCCGGGATGTCCTTGCTGCCTTGGGCGAAGGCGGCCGTCACGCGGAAGCCGGCGAACTTCGCGGCGTCGGCGGGGTTCTTCGGACCCTTGTTGAAGACCGTGGTGAACGCCACGACGTGCGACGTATCGAGGCCGATGATGCCGATCTTCTTCGGGGCTTCTTCGGCCAAGAGCGAGGAGACAAAGACGGACGCGACGGCGACCATGCGGGCAAGACTGGGGAGGGTCATGCCTCTTTATAAATCGGCGACTGACAGCTTACAAGCACCCGGGGCGTCGGTTAACGCAGGAGTTCGAGCAATTGATACGCCTGTCTCGCCATCAACAAGCCCAACGCCGTCCAAAGCACGCCCGTCGCGCGATCCACCCAGCGAATCGTCGCCGCGTCCTTCAGGCGCACGCGCAAGCGATCGCCCACCATGGCATAGAAACTCATCACCGAGAGTTCCGACCCCAAGGTACAGAGCAGGAAAATACCCGTCGTGCGAGTAGCGAGGCCATCGGCGGGGACGTTCGCGGCCTGAATGATAATGATCATCCACGGAATCGTCTTTGGGTTGGAAAAATTCACCCAGGCGCCGCGGAAGAAAAGCCGCCACGGGCTGGCCTCGAGCGCGGCGCCCTCGGGTAAGCTCGATCGCGGCCGCAGCAGATGCGTCGCGCCGAGGTACAAGAAGTAGGTCGTTCCCGACGCCGCGATGAGGAAGCGGGCCGACGGAAAATGCTGCGTGAGCCAGAGCGTGCCGAAGAGCGAAAGGAACAGGTGCGGCGTCTCGCCGACTGCGAGTCCCAGCGTGTGCCAGAAGGCGCGACGCTGTCCGTAGCGGAGCGACGTCTCGATGGTCGACAGCGCCGCCGGCCCGGGCGAAAGGCTCGCAATCAGGCAGGAGGCGATGAGTGGGCGGATATCCATCCGCGCTTAGCGGAGGGACTGCTTCCAGCGGGCGATCTCGCGGGCGACAGCCTTGGGGCCGGGCATGCCCGTGTTCTCGCGCGCGGCGAAACCACGTTGCAGGCTGAAGACTTCGCGCCAGCCCTTCGTGAACTCCTTATCGGCGGTCAACGCGGCGGCGTCGGAAAGCTTGTCGAGCGGCACGCCAGACTTCTCGGCGAGCGCGACGAGGCGACCGACCGCGTGGTGGGCGTGGCGGAACGGCATGCCCTTGCGGACGAGCCAATCGGCGAGATCGGTGGCGAGGAGTGCCGGATCGGAGGCGGCGGCGAGGCAGCGGGCCTTGTGGAACTTCGTGCCCGCGAGCGTGGCGTCGGCCACGGCGACGGACAGGATGAGCTGGTCGGCGGCGTCGAAGAGCGGCGGCTTGTCGTCTTGCAGGTCGCGGTTGTACGTGAGCGGCAGGCCCTTCGTGAGCGTGAGCAGGTGCGTGAGTGAAGCCTGGAAGCGCGCGGCCTTGCCCCGGAGGAGCTCCATCGAGTCAGGATTGCGCTTCTGCGGCATCAGCGACGAGCCCGTCGAGAACTCGTCGGGCATGCGCGCGAAGCCGAACTCCGCGGAGGACCAGAGGACCATGTCCTCGGCCAGGCGCGAGAGGTGGACGCCGCAGAGGGCGGCGGCGAAGCAGAACTCCGTGGCCGGATCGCGGTCGGCGACGGCATCCATCGAATTGCGGGTGACCTGCGGGCGGCCTTTCGCGTCGACGAAGCCGAGCAGCTTCGCCGTCACTTCGCGACGGATGGGGAGGGTCGTGCCGGCGATGGCGCCAGAGCCCAGCGGGCACCAGTTGGCGGAGGCCTTGGCGGCGGCGAGGCGCGTGCGGTCGCGGCCGAACATCTCGGCGTAGGCGAGCAGGTGGTGGGCAGCGGAGACCGGCTGGGCGCGCTGCAGGTGCGTGTAGCCCGGCAGGATCACGTCGGCGTTGGCCTCGGCGAGCTTCACCAACGTCTTGAGTAGCGAGACGAGGACCGCGTCGGCGGCATCGCACTGGTCCTTGATCCAGAGACGGACGTCGGTGGCGACCTGGTCGTTGCGGGAACGGGCCGTGTGCAGCTTGGCGGCGGCCGGGACGCGCTGCGTGAGCGCGCTCTCGATGTTCATGTGCACGTCCTCGAGGTCGCGGCTCCACTTGAACTGACCGGCGGCGATCTCCTTAGCGATGCCGTCGAGGCCACGCAGGATGACGGCACACTCCTTCTTGGTCAGGATGCCTGCCTGAGCGAGCATCGTGGCATGGGCCTTCGAGCCGCGGATATCCTGGGCCCAGAGACGGTGATCGAACGAGACCGACTCGCCGAAACGCAGCATCAATTCGGCAGGACCGGCGCTGAACCGGCCGCCCCAGGTGGCCTGGGCTTTCTTCCGTGCGGACATGACCAAGGAATGCCCCCGGAAAGGCGGGCAGGCAAGCAAGGATGCTCAGCGGCTGGCTTGGGCAGGCACCACGGGAGCCGACGCTGGCTTCTGCGGCGTGGCCATGTTGCGAGCACCGTCGACGCGGATCACAATCTCACCGGGCTCGGCGACGCCCATGCGTTCGCGGGCCTGATCACGGACAAATTCGGGGTCGCGGGCTAAACGATCAATGTAGCGTTCGGTCTGGGCGCGCGCGCGCTCGAGGGTGGCGTAAGCCTGCTCCTTGTTTTTTTCGCTGGCACGAAGGCCGGTAAGGCGGGCGGTCTCATCTCCATAGGTCGACCACGTGAACGCGAGAACCGTGCAGAAGAGGATGAACGCCGCCCAGAGAAACAACTTCTCCGTCTGAGGATTTCGGGACGTGGGCTCGCTTTCCATGACGACCGCGCGAGTGAAAGCGGAAATCGAATACGGAGCGAGGGGAAAATCGCCGGCCTACTTCGCCGCCAGCTTGGCCGCCGCGGCGAGGGATCCGCTGAACTCCATGAACGCCCAGACGATGACGCCAGTGACCGAGACGTAGAGCCAGACCGGGAAGACCCAGCGGACGAGCTTCTTGTGCTCCTCGAGGCGGTCGTTCTTGGCCAGCCAGACGGCACGGACGATGAAGGGGGTGACCAGGATCGCCAGGAGGATGTGCGGGAAGAGAATGACGTAGTATAGGAGCTTGTCCCAAGTCAGGCTGACCTCCGGACGGTAGAGGATATTGGTCTTATGAAGGGCCACCCAGAGGTGGACCTTCGAAGCCAGGTAGAGCGCCAAGAAGAGGGCTGAGGTCAGGACAGCGGCGCCCATCGCTTTACCGTGGCCGGCGCGGTCGCCCGCCTTGATTTTGGCGAAGCCGATCAGGAGGAAGACCGTGGCGAGGGCGTTCATGCCGGCGACGGAGCGGGAAAGGAGTTCAGTGGTGGAGGCCATGGGGCCGAAGAGAACCACTTTTAAGGGAAAAGCCAACTCTGGGCCGACCTTAACCTTCACTTAAGCCTAAATCTGGTATCATTCCCCCCACGCCCCATGAACCCAACCCTCTGCCTTCTCCTCGCCGCCGCCGCGCTGGTCGCCGCCGACGCCCCCAAGGGCCCGGCCCTCAAGGAAGCCGACGCCAAGCCGCCCGGCCAGAACAAGGTCACCTTCACCGTTAAGGGCGACAAGCGCATCATCGAGTCCAACGGTATCCCTGACCACAAGGTCGCGACCTTCCCTAACCGCGGCAACCCCAACGCCATCGCCGAGCAGAAGTATCACCTCGAAGTCCCCGCCAACCCCCAGCCCCTCGAAGCCGGCGCGACCGGCCGCATGATGTCCGCCTGGGGCGTCGCCCTGAACGGCGTCGTCTTCGATCCGGGGACCGCCGAAGTCTATAACGACGGCGATCGCAGCAACCCTTGGCACTACGAGGCCCTGATGAGCAACACCGAGATGGGCACGACCCCGAAAATCAAGGTCGGCCTCGGCCTCGACCAGAACCATGGCCACGTGCAGCCGAACGGAGCCTACCACTATCACGGCATCCCCACCCTCCTCTACGAACGCCTCTCCGGCGGCGAAAAGAAAATGACCCAGGTCGGCTGGGCCGCGGACGGCTTCCCGGTCTACGCCGTCTACGCCTACGCCAAGTCCGAAGACCCCAAGAGCGAGCTGAAGAAGATGAAGAGCAGCTATCGCCTCAAGACCGCCGACCGCGGGGGCGACGGCAAAGAAACCCCGACCGGCAAGCCCGACGGCGCATTCGGCCTCGACTTCGAATACGT
>CAINSX010000329.1 GCA_903853185.1 uncultured Opitutia bacterium | reverse complement strand
GGAACAGTCCTTCGATTTCGTCTCCATCTCGATCGCCTCTCCCGAGGAGATCGTCCAGTGGACGGGCGAGCAGTTCCTCGACGAACTCGACGAACACGGCAACCGCAAGGTCAAGGGCCTCAAGGAAGTAAAGAGCCCTGAGACCATCAACTACCGCTCGTTCAAGCCTGAGCCGAACGGCCTCTTCTGCCAGCGCATCTTCGGACCGGTCCGCGACTACGAATGCTACTGCGGTAAGTACAAGAAGGTGAAGTACAAGGACGTCGTCTGCGACAAGTGCGGCGTCGAAGTCACCGTCTCCCGCGTCCGCCGCGAGCGCATGGGCTATATCCGCCTCGCCATCCCGGTCTCCCATATCTGGTTCCTGAAGAGCATGCCCAGCCGTCTGTCGCTGATGCTCGACATGACCACCCGCCAGCTCGAGCAGGTCATCTACTACCAGAAGTACCTGGTCGTCGACCCGGGCGCCACCGGCATGGAAGAGAAGGAACTCCTCGACGAGGAATCCTACCGCCGCGCCGTCGAACAGCACGGCCCTGACGCGTTCAAGGCCCGCATGGGCGCCGAAGCCCTCCAGCAGCTCCTCAAGAAGATGGATCTCGCCTCCACGGTCGAGAACCTCCGCGACCAGCTCCGCTCCACGCGCTCCAAGCAGATCAAGAAGAAGATCGCTCGCCGTATGAAGATCATCCAGGGCTTCCTGGCTTCCGGTAAGCGCCCTGAGCACATGATCCTGACGGTGCTCCCGGTCATCCCTCCGGACCTCCGTCCGCTCGTTCCCCTCGAAGGCGGCCGTTTCGCCACCTCCGACTTGAACGACCTATATCGTCGCGTCATCAACCGCAACAACCGCCTGAAGCAGCTCATCCAGATGAAGACGCCTGACGTCATCATCCATAATGAGATGCGCATGCTCCAGGAAGCCGTCGACGCCCTCCTCGACAACGGCCGCCACGGTAAGCCGGTCAAGGATCGCGACCGTCAGCTGAAGTCCATCTCGGACATGCTGAAGGGTAAGCACGGTCGTTTCCGCCAGAATCTCCTCGGTAAGCGCGTCGACTACTCCGGTCGTTCCGTCATCGTCATCGGTCCTGAGCTCAAGCTCAACCAGTGCGGTCTCCCGAAGAAGATGGCCCTCGTCCTCTTCGAGCCGTTCATCATCCGCCGCCTCAAGGAACTGGGCTTCGCCCATACCGTCCGTGGCGCCCGCAAGCACATCGAGCAGAAGAAGCCCGAAGTCTGGGATATCCTGGAAGAAGTGACCAAGGGTCACCCGGTGTTCCTCAACCGCGCGCCGACGCTTCACCGTCTGTCCATCCAGGCCTTCGAGCCCATCCTCATCGAGGGTGATGCGATCCGCCTGCACCCGCTCGTCTGTACCGCGTACAACGCGGACTTCGACGGTGACCAGATGGCTGTCCACGTCCCGCTGTCCTTGGAAGCCATCATGGAGTGCAAGCTCCTGATGATGTCCACGAACAACATCTTCTCGCCGTCCAGCGGTAAGCCGATTCTCACGCCGTCTCAGGACATCGTGCTCGGCGCCTACTACCTGACGCTCGAACCCGCTGACAAGCCGGCGGCCAACACCCACCTGCCGGTGCTGGGCTCCGTGTCCGAGGCGACGTTCGCCGAAGCCGAAGGCTCGCTCCACCTGCATGACTGGGTTCGTTTCGCCAACCCCGACTTCAATCGCAAGACGGTCCACGGCGAAGCCACCGGCAGCACGATTGTCACCACGGTCGGTCGCATCATCTTCAACACCATCTGGCCCTCCGAACTCGGCTTCTTCAACGAGACCGTGAAGAAGGGCCAGCTCGGCGACCTGATCCTGAAGACCTATAAGCATTGCGGCCGCGAGGCTTCAATCCCGGTCCTCGACGCACTCAAGGAGACCGGCTTCCGCATTGCGACCAAGGCTGGTATTTCCATCGGGGTGAACGACATGATCTACCCGAAGGAAAAGGAAGGCCTCGTCCGCGAAGCCACCGCTAAGGTCCGCGAATTCCAGCGCCAGAATGAATCCGGAACGATCACCAACGACGAACGTCGTAATAAGGTCGTCGACACCTGGTCGGGCGCTACCGATGCCATCGCGCAGTCGGTGTACACGACGCTCTCGCAGTCCGCGAAGGTAGCTGGCGTGAAGAAGGGCGACCCTCGCCACTCGCACCGCATGCTCATCAACCCGGTGTACGTCCTCATGGACTCCGGAGCGCGTGGTAACAAGGCCCAGGTGAAGCAGCTTTGCGGCGCCCGAGGCCTGATGGCCAAGCCGTCCGGCGAAATCATCGAACGCCCGATTCTCTCGTCCTTCCGTGAAGGCCTCTCGGTTCTCGAGTACTTCATCTCGACGCACGGCGCCCGTAAGGGTCTGTCCGACACCGCGCTGAAGACCGCCGACGCGGGTTACATGACCCGTAAGCTTTGCGACGTCGCCATGGATGTCATCGTCACGGACTCCCGTGACGTGGCCCCTGGCTCCGAAGTCGTCACGCTCGGCGACGCCGCCCTCGGCCGTCACCTGGCTGCCGACGTCCCGAATCCGTCCGGCGCCGCCAAGGCCCTCGCTAAGTCGGAAGCTCCTCTCACCGAAGAACTCATCGCCAAACTCCGCGACGCTGGCGTCGACCGCGTCCACGTCCATATCCCGAACGGCGTCTGGAAGACCCCGATCTACGACGGTGACGAACTCCTCGTCTCCCTCTCGGATCGTATCGTCGGCCGCTGCCCGTCCGAAGACGTCACGAACCCGCTCAATCCCTCCGAAGTCATCGTGAAGGCCGGCGAGCTCATCGACGAAATCGCCGCCAAGCGCATCGAGACCGTCGGTCTCGACCGCGTGAAGGTCCTCTCTCCGCTCACGCACATGAACGTGAACGCGATTCCGCCCACTTCCTACGGCCTCGATCCTTCGACCGGCCGCATGGTTGAACGTGGTACCGCGGTCGGCATCATCGCCGCCCAGTCCATCGGTGAGCCGGGCACTCAGTTGACCATGCGTACGTTCCACATCGGTGGCGTCGCTCAGTTGAAGACCCCGGAAATCAAGTCCAAGGGCAAGGGCCTCGTCCAGTACGTCGACCTGACCACGGTCGTCGTCGGCGATAAGTTCATCGCTGTGAACGGTAACGGATCGATCCGCCTCCTCAACGAAGCCGGCTCGCCGGTCGAGGAATACCGCATCGTCGCCGGCTCCGTTGTCGGCGTCGAAGACGGCAAGCCCGTCGACAAGGGCGTCCTCATCGCCGCCTGGGATCCGAACTCCACCCCGATCATCGCCAACGGCGATGGTAAGATCCGCCTGGTCGACATGATTTCCGGCGTGACCTTCACCGAAGAGCGCGACCCGTCCAACAATACGTTCTACAAGTCCGTCATCGAGCACTCCGACGAACAGAATCCCCAGATTCAAATCATCGGCGCTAACGGCAAGGAAGTCGGTTCCTTCTCGATCCCTGCCGGTGCCCGCGTCGAAGTGGACGAAGGCGACAAGGTCAGCCGCGGCTCCATCGTCGCCAAGATCCCCCGCCAGGCCGCCAAGACGCAGGATATCACCGCCGGTCTGCCGCGCATCTCCGAGCTCTTCGAGGCTCGTCCTCCGAAGGACGCCGCTGAGATCGCCAAGATCGACGGCACGGTCCGCTTCGAGCCCTCCATTCGCGGCAAGAAGCGACTCGTCATCGCCGACTCCATCGGTCGCGAAGAAGAGCACCTCATCCCGCATGGTAAGCACATCATCGTCGCCGCCGGCGACAAGGTGAAGCAGGGCCAGGTCCTCACTGACGGCGCCGTCGACCCGCACGACATCCTCGACATCCTGGGCCAGTCCAAGGTGCAGGATTACCTCATCACCGAAATTCAGAAGGTCTACCGTACCCAGGGCGTCGTCATTAACGACAAGCACATCGAAATCATCGTCTCTCGCATGCTCCGCAAGGTCCGCATCACCGAGCCGGGCGACTCCGATTACCTCTGGGGCGAACAGGTCGACCGCACTCTCCTCGCGGAGAATAACCGCTCCATCAATGAGCGCGGCGGTCAGATTGCCGAGTCCGAGCCGATCCTCCTTGGCATCACCAAGGCCTCCCTCGAGACCGAGTCCTTCATCTCGGCCGCCTCCTTCCAGGAGACGACCCGAGTCCTGACCGACGCCGCTACGATGGCCAAGCGAGATAACCTGACTGGCTTCAAGGAGAACGTGATCATGGGTCACCTCGTACCAGCTGGCACAGGTTTGCCTGCATATCGTCGCATTCGCGTCTTCCAGACCCCGACTCCCGCTTAAGCGGAGTTTCGAGGACGGGAATCAGCCCCCGCCCGCAAGGGTGGGGGGCTTTGTTTTTGGGTGCTTCTTGACGGTTTGGGGGTTGATACCTCCTCCCGATTTACCTATCTCTAGCCTACCCCAAAATCCTCCCATGTCCCGCTTCCTCATCGCTGCCACGGCACTCACCGTTTCCACCTTGGTCCAAGGCGCTAACTGGATTCCTTCTTCGCCGCTCATCCAAGTGGGCAACGACTGCGACATCTACTTCGACTCCGCCGCCAGCCTCGAAGTCACCGACAACCTCTACTCCAGCTCCACCAAGACGTCCGCCACGAGCTGGATGGTCACCCCGGGCTTCCTGCTTGAGTATGGCAAGGATTCCGCCCTTTCCGCCACGGTCTCGGCCAAGCGGACTTTCGTGAATTTCACCGACAAGGCCCTTTCCGACCTGCAGGACTCCCGTGACGCCCTGTCCCTTGGCATTCGCTTCGCAGACGGCGGCCCGCTCGCGCTTTCCCTGGATTCGTCCTATCGCGTGACCGCCCGTAACGACGACCTGCAGATGCAGGGCCTCGGCGGCATCTTGGGCGCGACCCTCGTCCGCACGGCCAACTATGCCCACTCGTTCCGCGCGGATTATAAGCTGACGGAGAAGCTCAGCGTCGGCCTAGGCTACTCGAACTCCTTCAATCATTACCTCGATCCAGTGAAGACCGGCACCGCCGGTAGCTACCTCTATAACACGAATACGCTGACAGAGCTGAATACGAAGTCCATGCCGCTCAGCTTCGACTACCAGGCCTTCGAGAAGCTCAGCTTCGGCCTCGCCCTGCAGCACGACGTGACGGATTACTCCGCCGCCCCTTATTACAGCCAGGTCGGAACCCCTCGCCCTGCTCTTACCTATAAGCAGCTGGTAAAGGACTTCGCTGGCCTCACCGTCAAGGGACAGCTCACTGAATCCGGTAAGCTCAACGGCAATATCCGCCTCGGCTACTCGAAGTTCCACTACGATAGCGCCACCAACGACTCTGACCTCTCCTACTCGGTGAACCTCAGCCACACGCTCACCGAGCGCCTAAGCCACTCGCTGACGCTTTCTCGCGATGTCTCCGCTTCTTCGACCAACAGCCAGATGGCCTCGAAGAACTACACCTATGGCGTCTCCTATAATGCCTCTGAGGATCTCAACTTCAATATCTCGGCCACCAAGAGCGACGTTCATGCCAGCACCAGCCAGGTCGATACCTACGCCTATACCCTGGGTGCGGACTATAAATACTCGAAGCACCTGAGCTTCCAGGCCAGCTATAGCCTCAACGACTCCACGGCCAGCTCCGCTGCCTCGACCTATACCTCGAACAGCTTCACGCTCTCGGCGGCTTTCCGCTACTGAGGCTTAGGTCTCTGCGGTTGAGCAGGACCGGTTGACCGGCAGGTCTGGTCTCCCTATTTAACTTCCATGTCTTCCGTCTTGAAAAGCCTGCTCGGCGCTTTCTGCGCTGTCGTCTTCCTTGCAGCTTGTACTTCTTCAGGCTCCACGCCGGTCAGCTCCACCGCATTCGAGCCCGAGAACGTCCTCACACTCGGGCGGGGAGCCTCCGACCCTTCTGCGGTGCCCGCCCCCGTCGCGGCTGCTCCAGCCGCGGCTACCGCTGATGCCGCCCCTGGCGAACCTGCCGCCGTCGCTGCACCGGCTGCGCCCGCCACCGCTCCTGCCGATTATGTCGTGGCGACGCCGACGACGCAGGCTGATCCAGCCGGCAGTCAGAACAGCTACCACCTGCGTGCCCGCGACTTCATCCGCGTCCTTGTCATCAACGAGCCCGACACCCAGATCGAGCGTCGTATCAATTCCGATGGCACGGTCGATATCCCCTTCCTCAAGAAGCTCGTGCCTGTCGCTGGCCTGACGCTCACGCAGGCCCAGGTGGAGCTGTCGAACCAGTTCCGACTTTATTTCAAGAAGCCCCAGGTCACGATTTCAATCGTCACTTACGCCGAACGCCGCGTCTATGTCTCGGGCTACGTCGGCAGGCCCGGCCCGGTATCTATCCCGCCCGAAGAGACGCTCACCCTCGGTCGGGCCCTCGCCATGGCCGGCGGCGTGTTGCCTCGGGGTAATCGTTCAGATGTGGCGATCAAGCGGAGTCGCGATGGTTCCCCATTGGTGATCTCAAAGGACGTCCGTCGGATTGATGACGGCGACGAGCCAGACTTCATATTGGAGGACGAAGACCAAATCTACGTCCGCGATAGCCGCATCTAATCTCTTTCCATGGCCAATCCGGAACCCTCGTCTGACAATCGCCCGCCCGAGCCTGCTCGTGGCGGCAACCGCGGTTATGGTTCTTACGGGGCCTACGGCCAAGGCTACGGAGCCTACGGGGCCTACGGGGCCTATGGTGCCTATAACCGCGGCGGAGCAGGGGAGGGGAATCCGATCCAGAACTACCTGCTGATGCTCCGTGAGCGTTACTGGTGGATTCTGCTGTCAACTCTCGTCTTCCTTACGCTGGCGCTCCTCAATACCTATAACACCGTCCCGGAATACCGCGCCACCGGCCGTCTGCGTGTCTTCCGTCTCGCCCCGACCATCAACGGCGGCACCTCCGCGGCCGACGACAACTTTAAGATCGTTTCGAACGACGACTTCTTCACCGCCGTCGAGGCGATGCGCAGTGCCAACATTATCGAAGGCGTCTCGAAGCGCCTCACGGCCGCCGAACGTGATCTCGTTCTTAAGCCCTATCAGGCCGGCAACATCTTCTCGGGTCCGCTGACCGAACAGGAGGTCTTCGCCAGGCAGCGCGGCATCAACCCGCAGCGCCAGACCCTGGTGATCAATATCGACTTCACCCACCCTAACCGCGACCTCTCCCGCCAGGTTGCCCGCCTCTTCTGCGAATCAATCACGAAGTATAGCGAAGACGACCGCCTGAGGGTGACCAACCCCCTCGTGGAGAAGGCCCGCATCGAAATCGAGACGCTCGAGGACAAGGTCCGCCGTCTCTCTGAGCAGAAGAACGACCTGATCAAGAATCAAAAGCTGCTCTCCATCGCGAAGGATACCAACACCCTCACCACAGAACGTTCCGTGCTCGTGAAGGACCGCGAGGAGACCCGCAAACAGATTGACGAGAACGAGATCCTGGTCTCGGTCATCGCCAGTTATGAGAAGGAGAACCGCCCACTCGGCGATATCCCGCAAATCCGCGCCGATAGTGACGTCGCCGCCGCTCAGACGGCGATCAGCGCCTCCAAAATCCGCATTAGCCAGATGACGGAGACTTACACGGACCAACATCCTAAGCTCGTCGCCGAACGCGAGGCCCTGAAGCAGCTTGATCACCAACTGAAGGAGGCCGTTGGCCAAGCGATTAAATCCCGCCGCAGTGCTCTGGATAATGCCAAGGCCCGTCACGATGCAATCCTGCGCAACCTAATCTCCAAGGAAGAGGAGATCTCCAAATTACAGGCCGCCAACGTCGAGCTCGAACGGGTCGACAAGGACATCAAGGCCAGCGAGGAATTCCTCAGCCGCATGAAGCTCAGCTACGAAGAGGCCAAACTTCGCTCTTCCACCTCGGGCACGAGCACCTCGATTAGCATCCTCGACGCCCCTTCCGTCTCGGATAAGCCAATCAACAAGAACTACTACTTCAGTGCAATGGTCGGCGCCGGCTCGGGCATGCTCTTCGGTGTTGTCCTCATTATTGTGATCGGCACATTGGACAATCGTATCAAGTCCGCCAAGGACATTGAAGGCTCCCTTGGCCTTTCGCTCATCGGCACCGTGCCTCGTGTCGCCAATGCTTCCGGCCCGGACCGCGCCCTGCTGGCCCGTCAGGACAAGGATCGCATCGCCACGGAGGCGATTCGCTCCATCTACTCCGCCCTTAAAGTCAATCCGGCCGTCTCCAAGGCCCGCGTCTTCCTGGTGACTTCCACTCGTCCCAGCGAAGGCAAGACCTTCGTCGCGACGAACCTCGCGCTGATTTTTGCCCAGCATTCCGAGCGGGTGCTCGTCATCGACGCCGACCTTCGCCTACCCAACGTTGGCCCATCCCTGGGCTTCACCGGTGACGGCGGCCTGAGCAAGTGGTTCAACGGCGAGATGGCCCTCGACCAGGCAATCGTCCACGACGTCGCTCCTGGACTGGATGTCCTGCCGGTCGGCCTGAGCTGCAAGAACCCGACGCAGGTCATCAACAACCCGAAGTTCCTCGCGATGATCGAAGGACTGAAGGAACGCTACGACCGTATCTTCATCGACTCGCCGCCCATCGGCGCGGTCTCCGACGCCCTCCACCTTCTTCCGAAGGTCGACGGCGTCCTCTACGTCGTGCGTTACAATACGGTCAACCTGCGCAACGCGACCTCCTGCCTGGCCCGTCTGCGCGAGGCCCAGGCCCCCCTGCTCGGCGTCGTGCTCAACGCGATGTCGCTTCGCATGGCTTCCGCCTACACGGATAGCTACGACTCCTCGTATCGAAAGTATTACGTCGATGAACCGCGCGATCAAGCCGGCACCGGTTCGACGAAATCCTGATTTCCCTCATGCGCCCGCTCCTCCTGCTCCTGTCTGCTCTCGCTATCGTTGGCTGTCAGAACGTACCGATCACGGGCCGCTCCCAGTTCATCCTCGTCGACGAATCCGAAGTCGCCTCGATGTCGGCCTCGGAATTTTCGAAGATGAAGAAGCTGCCTGGCGATAAGCGCTTGGCCAAGGTCAAGGAGGTCGGGCTGAAGATCGTCGCCGCTGCCCGTCGTGACGACAAGGCCGGCGTCTTGCCGCCATCCTCGAAGTGGGAGTTCGCCATCATCGATGACAAGACGCCCAACGCGTTTGCCATGCCCGGCGGCAAGATCGGCTTCAACTCAGGCATGTTCCAGTATGCGCCCACGGATGATGACATCGCGGTGATTCTCGGCCATGAGGTCTCCCACGTAATCTGCCGACATGGCTCCGAGCGCGTCTCGCAGGCGATGGGCGTCGCGATTGCCGCCGCGGTCGCCGATGAGGCCACCAAGAATTCTTCGGCCAAGACCCGCTCCACCTGGATGGCCGCAGTGGGGGTCGGCGCCCAGTATGGCATCCTGCTGCCGTTCAGCCGCAGCCATGAATCCGAAGCCGATCATCTCGGCCTCCTGTTCATGGCCCGTTCCGGCTATAATCCCGCCGCTGCTCCGCTTTTCTGGGAGCGCTTTTCTAAGATCGGTGGCGCCCGTCCTCCGGAATTCCTTTCGACTCACCCGTCTGACAGTACCCGCGTGAAGCAGCTCCAAGGCTGGTTGCCGGAGGCCCGGGCTCAGATGCCGAAACTGCCTTAAGGCTGCTTAGCGGCGCTCGGGGGCCAGCGGGCAGGTGAGATAGACGCCCTTGGGGTCGTTCAGGGCGCGGATCGAGCGTAGCCATTTGGCGTTGGCCTTGAGGAAATCCCTGGCCGGATCTGCCGAGGCCTTGGCGAAGAGGGGGGAGTCGTTGTCGCCGTCCGAAAGGAGTTTCTGGAGCAGGTTCTCGCGGCCAGAATTCAGTGCCGGGACTTGGATCAGCTCAGCCTCGTCGGTCTTGGCGAGGAGCTTCGCCTCCTTGATGGCATCACGCAGGCCGCCGAGTTTATCCACGAGGCGCAGACCGCGGGCGTCTTCGCCCAGCCAGACGCGACCTTGGGCGATCTCGTGCACGCCGTCCCGCTTCAGTCCGCGCCCGTCGGCGACGATGCGGAGGAAATCTTCGTATACGCCGTCTACCGAGGTCTGCACAATCGCGAGTTCTTCGGGCGTTGCGGCGCGGTGCTCGGCAAGAAGGTCGGCGTAACGGCCGGTCTTCACGCCATCGGTGCCAAGCTGCACCTTCTTGGCGAGCTCTTCATAATTGAAGTGGAGTCCGAAGACGCCGATCGAGCCGGTGATCGTCGAGGGGTCCGCCATGATGAGGTTCGCCTTGGCGGCGATGTAATAGCCGCCGCTGGCCGCGACGTCACCCATCGAGACGACGACGGGGATGCCCTGACTCTTAAGGAGGCCAACCTCGCGGGCGACGACGTCGCTAGCGAAGGCCGAACCCCCGGGGCTATTCACGCGGAGTACCACCGCTTTAATGTGCTTGTCCCCGCGCAGCAGGCGCAGGTCGTGGGCCAGGCGGTCGCCGCCGATGTCACCCGGTGAACCCCATCCGTCGACAATCTCGCCTTCGGCGTAGACGATCGCGATCTTGGGGCCGCTGTGCGGCAGGGTCACCTTACTGGCGTAGCGATGCAGGTTCACCTGCAGGAAGGAAGTGCCTGATTCGTCGGCGCCGGCACCGGCGGCCCGGACCTGTTTCACGAGTTCGTCCCGATGCATGGCCTTGTCCGCCAGCTTGAGCTCCACGGCCTTCTGCGCGTTGTAGATACCAGCCGAATTGACCGTCTTGGTAAGGGCGCCGGCGGAAAGGCCGCGCGATTTGGCGACGTCGCCGAGGACGCGTTTCCAGATTCCGCCCATGAGGGCTTCGGATTGCTCGCGGGCCGGCTCGCTCATGGCGCCGCCGAGGTAAGGTTCTACGGCGGACTTATATTTGCCGACCTTTGTCACCTGCACGCCGATGCCCAGCAGCTTCAGCGAGTCGCCGAAATACATGTTGTAAGAAGCGAGGCCCTTCAGTTCCAATTCGCCCGCTGCGTGGACGTAGACCTTGTCCGCGACGCTCGAGAGGTAGTATTCGCCTTGGGTGCCGTTCTCGATCCAGGCGATGACGGGCTTGCCGCTATTCTTGAAGGCCGCGATGGCCTTGCGGATCTCGGCCTTCTGGGTGACGCCGGCGGCGAGAGGGCCGTTCAGCAGGATACCGACGATATTCCTGTCCTTCGCGGCGAGGTCGATCGCTTCCAGCGCACGGAGGAGGTCGAGTTCGGGGCCGCTGCCGCCGAGCAGCAGGAGGTCAAGGCCGGGCGCACCGTGGGCAGGGGTGTCGTTGATTGCGAGATCTCCGCCGATGACGAGCATCGTCTTGGGTTTCACGGAGACCGTGCCAGCCTCATGGCTGCTTCCAGCCGAGCTCGCGAGCGAGACGATGAGCACGACCAACGCGAACCCGCCGACGGCGATGGCGAGGAAGGTGCCGAGCGCGGAGGCGAACACGGACTTAAAGAAATCTTTCATGGGATGGGTAAAGGGAGAGGGTGACGTCAGAATGATGCTTTCGTGACTCCTTTTCGCCAATCAAAAGCTCAATTTTGATTCCCTCTTTCCGCTCGATGCGGCCGGCCTTGGGGGCTAGTTTCGGGTCATGTTAGAGCCCACGTCCTCGTCCGGCGCCGCCACCTCCCGCAAGGCCTTGGCCATCAACCTCGACCGGTCGGCCTACGGTGCCTTCGCCGAAATCGGGGCCGGGCAGGAGGTCGTCCGGCACTTCTTCAAGGCCGGCGGCGCCTCGGGCACGGTCGCGAAGAGCATCTCGGCCTATGATATGCGCGTCAGCGACGCCATCTACGGCCACCCGCAGCGCTACGTCTCCCGTCAGCGGCTCGAGCAGATGCTCGATCACGAGTACGGGCTCTTGGTGGATCGCCTCAAGGCTGAACGCGGCCCGGTGACCCGCTTCTTCGCCTTCGCCGACACGGTCGCGACGACCCCGCATGATGGCAAAGGGCAGGGCCACTCTTGGATCGGCATCCGCTTCCAGGACCAGCCTCAATCCGAGCCGAGCGAGGTTATTCTCCATCTTCGTCTCTGGGACAAGGACGCGGACCGCCAGCAGGACGCGCTCGGTGCGGTCGGCGTCAACCTGATCCATGCTGCGCTCAACACGCGCGATAGCGTCGACAACTTCCTTACCGCGCTAATCGATGAAGTCGGCGCCGGCCGCGTCGAGGTCGAGTTCGCCCATTTCAGTGGGCCGGCTTTCGGCGCTTTCGACAACCGCGCCGCGGCCTTGCGTCTCGTCCGTCTCGGCCTCACCGATGCCGTGCTCTTCGGTCCAGAAGGCGACCCGCAGGTCCCGAGTGAATACTTCTACAAGCGCTCGGTCTTGGTCGCCCGCGGCACCTTCCGCCCTGTCTCGATCGTCAACGAGGACATGTTGGCCTGTGCGCTGCGAGCCCTGCCCGACGGTGGCAAGGATGTCATCCCGCTCTTTGAGATGTGCATCGGTTCCGACCCGCATCCGGAATCGGAACTCATCGACCGCATCCGTCTCGTGGGCGCGATGCAGCACCCGCTTCTCGTCACCCGCCATCGCGGCTGGTACCGCCTACCGGCCTATTTCCGTCTGCACACCACAGGCAGTATCACGCTCGTCGCTGGCATGAATAACCTCGTCGACCTCTTCAATCCGGAGCACTACACGCACCTCGAAGGCGGCGTTCTGGAGTCCTGCGGCCGTCTCTTCAAGGACGGCGTCCGCGTCATGGTCTACCCGATGCGCGGCGACCAACTCCGCCGCCTCATCCTCGATCCGGTCGCCTGCAAGGTCTGCTTCCCGGAGAGCTACAGCGTCGCCGAAGACTCGGTGGTCACCGCTTCCGCCATCCAGATGCGCCCCTCGGTCGCTGGTCTATTCCAGCATCTACTCAATAATGGTTTCCTGGTGCCGATCACAGGTGCGGACCCCCAGGCGATGGCCTGCCAGCCGCGCACTCTGGCCGAACGTATCCGTAAGAACGAGGGGGGCTGGGAAAAAGAAGTGCCTCCTTCGGTTGCGGTCGCGATCCGGAGTCTCAAGTTGTGGGCGAGGTAGCCCATGCCCGTCACTTCGCTTCCCCCAGCCCAAGATACCGAGCTTTCGCTCTCCGTCGAACGCGCCTACCGTGAGTCGTTGGTGACGGATCGCCTCGGCGCCCTCTGGTCGCTCATCATGGCGAAGTGCTTCCTGGCCCAGTGGGCAATCCTCCGCTTCGCCATCCCGATCAGCGGCCCGCGCTATATCTGGACGCTCACCCTGATCATGGCGATCGTCGCCTCGGCGTATTACCTCCACGCCCATCGGGTCAGGCTGTACCTGCTGCCGACGCATTTCCGCGTGAACGCCGCGGTGCTGGCGGGGCTCGTCGTGGCATTGGGCTTCGTCGCCTACGCCTACTTCGCCCTCGGCCTGCTGTCCGCTCCGCTCGCCGCGGCCTTCGCGGCGGTATTGCTGGGCTCATGGTCGCTCGCCCGCGCGGCCTTGCGCCGCGCCTGGCCGCCGCTCTTCGGTGCCTTCCTGTGGTGGGGTCTCGCCGCTACGGCGCTCCGCTCTCCGGCCGACCAGGCTTTGCTCTGGATCGGGCTGGGACTGCTGTGTGCGCAGGCGCTCCCGGGCTTCGCGGTTGCGGCCCGGTCATCCCGCCATCGCGTCTGATCAGGCCGAAGCCTTGGCGCCGGCGCTATTCATGAGGTGCGTCATGAAGCGCTTCATGGCCGGCGTCAGGACGCGGCCCTTGCGGTGTAGGATGGCCAACGGGCGCGCCACCCGGCGGTCGCGCAGGCGGAGCATCACGAGCGTGCCTTGCTCGACTTCCTGCCGGATCGTGCCTTCCGGGACGAGCGCCACGCCGGCGTCGACTTCCACCGCGCGCTTCAGCGTCTCGATGTTGTCGAACTCCATCGAGGGCTCGAGCTCGATGCGTTGCTCACGGAAGAACTGGTCGAGCGCCTTGCGTGTCGGGATGTCCTGGTCGAAGCCGATGAACTTGCCGCCTTGCAGGTCGGCGAGGTCGATCTCCTTCTTCGCCGCGAGCTTGTGCTTGGGCGAGCAGATGGCGACCAGCTGGTCTTCCATCAGGGGGATGATCTCGACCTGTCGGGTCTTCTGCGGGAAGGCGACGAGACCGAAATCCACGGCGTTCGAGATGACGTCCTCGTAGACGAGGTTCGAGCGACGGTATTCGACGCGCACGTTGACGTGCGGGAATTCCTGCATGAACGACTTCACGTGCGGCGGGAGCTCGTGAAGGCCGATCGAGACGATGGTCGAGATATGGACGGTGCCGCTGACGACCTTGCGCATCTCCTGCATCTCGCTGCCGACCTGCTCGTAGCGATTGAGGATGTCCTTGGCGGCCTCGTAGAGGCTACGGCCTTCGCGCGTGAGCCGGAACTGCTTCTGGCTGCGGTCGACGATCAGGACGTTGAAGTGCTTCTCCATCGAGCGCAGCTGCTGGCTGACGGCCGACTGGGTGATGGCGTTGAGCTTGGCCGCCTTGGAGAAGCTTTCGTTGTCCACCAGGTCGCGGAAGATCTTCAGGTTCTCGATATGCATGGGAATGAAAGACGCCATGATTAATGAATCTAATGGGTTAGGGCTTCAAGTGTAGATGTGCTAATCCTAGCCCAT
>CAINSX010000328.1 GCA_903853185.1 uncultured Opitutia bacterium | reverse complement strand
GCCGGCCCGGCAAGTGTTGGCCTCGTCGTCGCCGCTGTCACTGCCTTCGTCTCCGTGAAGTGGCTCGTGGGCTATGTCTCGCGCAACGGCCTGGGCGTGTTCGCCTGGTACCGCATCGCCTTAGGCGGTGCGATACTGGCGACCTTGGCGCTGAAGTGAGCCCGGCTTAGGCGCCCAGCTCAAAGCCCTTGCGGTACTCGCGACGGACGTAGGCGTTGGCGCCCTTGTCGTTCGTGACCTCCATCTTCGCGCCGTCCCAAAGTAGTTTGCGGTCCGGGAAACGGGAAGCGAGGTTACCCATGAGCACCATCTCGGACAGCGGGCCGGAGTAATCGAAGTTCGAAGAAGCGGCGACGCCGCCCTTGCAAGCGCGGATCCAATCCTTCTCGTGGCCGTTGGAGTTGCCGGGGATGCGGGGAATGGTCTTCTCAAGTTTCTTGGCCGTCGCGCGCAGATCGGCGTCGAGGATGCGGGGGTTGAGTCCGTAGCAGCCGCAGACGAGTTTGCCCTTGTCGCCGATGAAGTAGCAGCCGCCGTTAGGATCGCCGAACGGCATATCGTCCTCGAGTTCGTCGGGGCGCTGGGGCATCAGGCCGCCGTCCCACCAGGTGAGGGTCACGGGCGGCATCTCGCCGCGGGCCGGGAACTTGAAACGGACGATCGAGGAGCGCGGGTAGGATTCGTTCTTCCCCGTGGTCTTCTTGCCGAACGTTTCGTACACGGTGGAGACGTTGCCTTCGACGCTGATCGGGTACTGCAGGTTGAGCGCCATGAAGGCCGGGTCGATGATATGGCAACCCATGTCGCCGAGGGAGCCGGTGCCGAAATCGCACCAGGCGCGCCACTTTCCGGGGTGATAAGAGGCGTGGTAAGGACGGAACGCCGCCGGGCCGCACCACTGGTTCCAGTCCATGCCTTCAGGGGCTTTCTGCACGTCGGCCGGCCGGTCCATTTCGAGGCTCTGAGGCCAGATGGGTCGATTCGTCCAGGTGTGGACTTCGCGCACCTTGCCGATGAGGCCGGCGGCGATCCATTCGGTGACCTGGCGGATGCCTTCGCCGGAATGGCCCTGGTTGCCCATCTGGGTCACGACCTTGTACTTATGCGCGGACTCGGTGAGGACGCGGGCTTCGAAGACGGAGTGGGAGATCGGCTTCTGCACGTAGACGTGCTTGCCGCGGCGCATGCACTCCATCGCGATGTAGGCGTGGGAATGGTCGGGCGTGGCGATGATGACGGCGTCGATGTCCTTCTGCTCGTCGAGCATCTTGCGGAAGTCGGTGTACAGCGCGGCCTTCGGCTGCTGCTTGATGGTGCCGCCGCAGCGGCTGAGATCCAGGTCGCAAAGCGCGACGATATTCTCATCCGAGGAATTGCGCACGTTGCTGGCGCCGACGCCGCCGAAGCCGATCGCGGCCACGTTGAGCTTCTCGTTGGGCGAAACCGTGCGAGCGGCGGAATTGAGCCAAGGGCGAGTCACCGCGAAAGCGGCGGCGGCCATGCCGGTATTACGGAGGAAAGACCGACGGTTGAGCTGGGGTGTCATGGGGTTGGGGTAAGGTGTTACTAGGACTCCATGAAGGAGTCGCAAGTTCCATGCACCCCGGGGTGTCGGGTCCAAACGACGGTTTGACCGGTAAAGGCGACGGCCGCCGTCACGACGGGCCGGAGGGGGCGGTCTGGCGGAGGTCATCGATGTGAATAGGTTCCGTGGTCAGCCCAGCCGCACGGCCTATCTCACTGTCTGGATGAATCTTATGACACCCCTACCCTGCTTTGGGTGGTCGAAGTTTCGTTTGACTATGATGTGAATAAACTGTTCATAAAGGAAACCACCACGACCCTGATGTTTAAGCGCTTCCCCGGGCTATTCACCCAAGCCATTGGCATCGACCTTGGCACGGCCAACACGCTTGTCTTCCTCAAGGATCGCGGCGTCGTCCTCCGCGAGCCCAGCGTCGTCGCCATCCGCACCAGCACGCGCAAGCCAATCGCCGTCGGCAACGAAGCACGGATGATGCTCGGTCGTACGCCTGGTGACATTCAAGCCCTGCGTCCGATGAAAGACGGCGTCATTGCCGACTTCGAGATCAGCGAACACATGCTTCGCTACTTTATCGGTAAGGTTGCCCGCAAATCGCTCTTCACGAACCTTACCGTTGTCGTGGCCGTTCCTTACGGTATCACCGCTGTCGAACGCCGCGCCGTCATGGATTCGGCCTACCGCGCCGGTGCCGACGACGTCATTACCATTCCTGAGCCAGTCGCTTCCGCCATCGGCGTTGGCCTTCCGGTTGAAGAGCCTACCGGTTCCATGATCGTCGACATCGGTGGCGGCACCACTGAAGTCGCGGTGCTTTCCCTTGGCGGCATTGTCCATGCCCGTTCGATCCGCGTCGGCGGTGATGAGTTCGACATGTCGATCATCAAGTATATCCGTAACTCGTACAACCTGATCATCGGCGAACGCACCGCGGAAGAGATTAAAATCAAGATCGGCTCGGCCTACGCGCTCGAACAAGAGCTCACCTTTGAAGTCAAGGGACGCGACAATGTCACCGGCCTGCCCCGCCAGCTGCACCTCACCTCCCAGGAGGTCCGCGAAGCGATGGCTGATAACATCAATCTCATCATCGAGGCCATCAAAGGCTCCTTGGAACGTATCCCCCCTGAGCTTTCGGCTGACCTTGTCGATCGCGGCATCGTCCTCGCCGGTGGCGGCTCGCTGATCCGCAAGATCGACCGCGCCATCTCCGAAGCCACTGGCTTGCCCGTCTTTGTTGCCGAAGACCCCCTCTGCGCCGTCGTCAATGGTACCGGCAAGATCCTCGCCAACTCCTCCCGCTGGAGCGGTCGAGACTAAGCCCCGTTCGCGGGCCGACCCGCCATGGACCAGAACCGTCAAGGAGCCCGCGCCTCCTACGTCGCCCTTTCGATTTTCGTGGCGTTATGGATCCTCGTCCCTAGCGCCGTGCGCCGCTTTAACCGCGAAGCCTTCGTCGAATTCCAGGCTCCGGCGCTGCACCTTCTCGGCAAGTCGCGCGACATGGCTACCTTCTGGGAGAAGAAAAGCCGAAGTGTCGAGGAGATGGCCGCCGCCGGTCGCGACCTCGCACGCATTAATGCCGCCTTGGAGATCAAGGTCAATGCGCTTGAAGATATCCGCCGCGAGAACGTCCGCCTCCGCGAGATCACCCGTTACAACGTCCCCGCCGAATACATGTCAGTGGTCGCCCGCGTCGCCACGCGTGACAGTTCATCGTGGTGGCAACGAATCGTCATCCGTAAAGGTCGCAATGATGGCATCCGCCCGGGGGCACCAGTCGTCTTCGGCAACACGGTCGTCGGTCGCGTGACCGCCGTCCACCTGACCACCAGCGAGGTCGACCTCGTCACTAGTCCAGGCTTCCGTTGCACCGCTTATCTCGAAGGCGACGATCAGAATCACATCGTGCTCGTAAACGGCGTGGCCTCCAACTCCCTTGGCACCGCCAAGGCTCGCGTCAGCGTGATTCCGCGTGACTACTCCATGCCGGCAGGACAGTCCGCCCGCGTCTTTACTACCGGTCTGGGTGGCGTGTTTCCCAGCCGACTGCTGCTG
>CAINSX010000327.1 GCA_903853185.1 uncultured Opitutia bacterium | reverse complement strand
GGGAGCAGCACGATGTGCGGCGCGGTGTTGTTGTAGTGGGTGTTCTTGACGGCCTTGTCTTCACCCTTGTCGCGCCGCTGCGCGAGGACGGATGAGGCGGCGAGCCAGCCAGCGTTGCGGCCCATGACTTCAAGGATCGAGACGAAGTCGTTCTGGCCCATGGCGGCGTTATCGAGAGCGGTCTCACGGATGGTCACGCCGATGTGCTTGGCGACGGAGCCGAAGCCGGGGCAGTGGTCGGTCAGGGGAAGGTCATTGTCGATGGTCTTCGGCACGCCGACGACGCGGAGTTCGTAGCCGCGCTCCTTGGCGAGGGCGTCGATCTTGGCGGCGGTGTCCTGGGAGTCGTTGCCACCGATGTAGTGGAAGTAGCGAATGTTGTGCGCTTCGAAGACCTGGAGGATGCGGTCGAAGTCTTCGGCCTTCTTCACCTTGTAGCGGCAGGTGCCAAGGGCGGCGCCGGGGGTGTGGCGAAGGGCGCGGAGAGTCTGCTGGGATTCGGCGGCGAGGTCGACGAGCTGTTCGTGGAGAACGCCCTGGATGCCGTTGAGACCACCGTAGATCTCGACGATTTCGTCCTCATGCTTGAGGGCTTCCGAGATCACCCCGGCGAGGCTGGCGTTGATGACGGGGGTCGGACCGCCGCTCTGCGCGACGAGAAGGTTGCCAATGAGGGGAGAAGACATGGGAGTGAACGAGTTGAAAAGTGGGTTGTGGGAAGCCCCACCCCCCTTGGCAACACGGAAAACCCTCCCCTGCCCGCACCCCCCTGTTAAGGCCTACAAAATGCGTCCGGCTTTGACCTGGGCCGACTCGGGTACCTTCTGGGACCAGGCCGCGGCCTGCTGCACGAACGCGTCCACCTGGGCTCCGGCCGAACCGGTCAGCTCGCCGGCCTTGGTGACCGCGTCGAGGAGGACGGATTTCGGGAGACGGAGGCGGCTGTCGGAGGCAAGGCGGTCGACGAGGTCATTGCGCTCGGTCTTGCCAGAGCGGAGGTCCTTAGCGACGGCGACAGCGTGTTCCTTGATGGCCTCGTGGGCCTCTTCGCGGCCGGCGCCGGCCTTGACGGCTTCCATGAGGAAAGTGGTCGTGAGGAGGAACGGCAGGTAGTGGCGCGACTCGCGCTCGATGACGGGGCGATTGACCTCCATCTGGCCGAGCACGGTAAGGAAAGCCTCGAAAAGACCGTCGATGGCGAGGAAGGCGTCCGGCAGGAGCACGCGGCGCACAACGGAGCAGGAGACGTCGCCTTCGTTCCATTGCTCACCGGAGAGCGAGGCGGCCATGGCGAGGTGGCCGCGCAGGATCACGTGGAAGCCGTTGATGCGCTCGCAGGTGCGGGCGTTCATCTTGTGCGGCATGGCGGACGAACCGACCTGACCGGGCAGGAAGCCTTCACTTGCGAGCTCATGACCAGCCATCAGGCGGAGGGTCTTCGCGAAGGAGGACGGTCCGGACGCGGCAGAGAGCAGCGCGGCGACGACTTCCATGTCCATCGAACGCGGGTAGACCTGGCCGACAGCCCCGAGCGAATGCGGGATGCCGAGGTGCGCGAGCACGCGGCCTTCGAGCTGCGAGACCTTGGCGATGTCGCCGGAGAAAAGTGTAAGCTGGTCGAGCTGCGTGCCGACGGCGCCCTTGAGCCCGCGGGCGGCGAACGCGGCGAGCGCGGCGTCAACCTGCGCGATACCGCGGAGGCATTCCTCCCCGAACATCGCCCAGCGCTTGCCGACAGTGGTGGGCTGCGCGGCGACATTGTGCGTGCGGGCGGCGATGAGGACGTCGCGGTCGAGCTGGGCGCGACGGGCGAGCGCGGCGAGCGCGGCCACGCCCTTGGCGCGGACGAGCTGGAGCGAGCGGAAGACCTGGAGCTGCTCGACCGATTCGGTGAGGTCGCGGCTGGTCAGGCCTTTGTGAACATGCTGATGGCCGGCGAGGGCACAGAACTCGTCGATGCGCGCCTTGACGTCGTGACGGGTCTCTTCCTCACGCTTGCGGATGGATTCGAAGTCGACCTGGTCCTTGACCTTCTCGTAGGCGGCGAGCGCCGCGGCGGGGATGTCGAGGCCGAGGTCGCGCTGGGCCTTCATGACGGCG
>CAINSX010000326.1 GCA_903853185.1 uncultured Opitutia bacterium | reverse complement strand
CCGTTCCACGCTTTTCTCCGCCCTCGTCGGTCGCACCGAATGGGCCGGGCTCGTCCTCGACGCCTTGGAAGCCAAGTCGCTCTCCGCGATGCAGCTCGGGCCCATGCAGGTCTCGCAGCTCGTCCGTCATCCGGATGAAGCCGTGGCCAAGCGCGCCGCCGCTATTCTCTCTAAACTCAATGCGGGTAGCAGCCCCGCCAAGGATGATCTCGTTGCGAAGCTGCGTCCTGAGGTCGAGAAGCCGGGCGACATCGCCAAGGGCAAGGAGCTCTTCGCCGGGGTTTGTCAGACCTGCCATAAGATCGGCAACGTCGGCAATGACTTCGGTCCGAACCTGCAAGGCATCGGCTCCCATCCCGCTGCCGAGCTCCTGGTTCATATCGTTGATCCCAATCGCATGGTCGACGACGAGCATCGCACCTGGAACTTTAAGATGAAGGACGGCACCCAGTATTCCGCCCTCATCGGAAGTGAGAACCCCACCTTCGTGAAGCTCAAGCTGCCCGGCGGCTTGTCGGCCGAACTCAAGGTCGTTGAGATCGTCAGCCGCGAGCGGTCGCCGAACTCCCTGATGCCCGAAGGTTTCGAGTCTCTCGGCGCCGAGGGACTGCGTAACGTCATCGCCTATCTTCGGAGCGTCGCCATCAGCCCCGAAGGCGAGACTGTCGGCCGCTTCCGCTTACTTGATCTTCGCGCGGCTTTCACCGCCTCGACGAACACCGGCCTTTACGCCAGCAAGGAAGCCAAGCGTGACACCTTGCCGTTCGCCCAGTTCGGCAAAGTCGAATCCAACGGCGTCCCGTATAAGGTCGTCGACCCCAAGACCGCCAAGGACGGCCTGAACGTCATCGTCCTCAAGGGCGGCAATGGTAAAGGTGTCTATTCGAAGTCCTTTGCCCAGAAGGTGGAGATTCCCGTCGGCTCCATCGCCAATCGTATCCACTTCCTCGGCGCCGTCGGCGGCTGGGGAGCTCATGACGCCATCGCCATGATCGCCGAAGTGCATTTCCTCAGCGGCAAGGTGCAGAAGAAGGTCTTCTATGGTGGTCGCGACTTCGCCGATTACAACGGTACCGGCGATGTGCCCGGATCCAAGTCGGCGCGTCAGCTCTTGACTGGCGATGGCCGTCAGGTGCGCACGCTCTGGATTCCTGTCGAGAGCGATGAGATCATCGATAAGCTCGTGCTGAGTTCCGCGGACACCGAGGTCGCCCCGACCACCGTGGCCGTCACCATCGAGATCGGTGGTCCCCCTAATCCGCCTCGCGGCAAGGACGAGCCTGCACCCAAGTCCGGCAAGAAAGCCAAGGCCAACGACGGACCGAGCGACCTGCTGCCTAAGGATAACCCGAAGACTACCCAGGCCTTCGGTCAGTCGTTCGGTCCGCGTAAGGCTGGCCAGCTCCGCGTGCTCTTCGCCGGCGCCGGTAGCTCGCATAACTTCCCTGCGTTCTTCCTTGGCACCGATGCGCTGACCGCCAAGGCCGCCGGTTACGATGTCGCCTCGACGCCTAATCTGAAGGAAACCCTCGCGCTGCTGCCGCAGGCCGACCTGTTCGTCTTTAGCGGTAATCATGGTCAGTTCGGTACGCCGGAGTTCCAGAAGGCCATCCGTGACTTCGCCGCTGCCGGGAAGGGCATCCTCCTCCTGCATGCGGCCACCTGGTACAACTGGCCGCTCGAGACCAAGTATAACGACGAGTTTATCTGCGGCGGTTCGCGCAACCATGGACACAGTGATTTCACCTTCACCGTGACTAAGCCCGAGCACCCGATCATGAAAGGCGTCCCCGCCACCTTCGTGGTCAACGACGAGAGCTATAACATCGAGCTGACCCGACCCGAAGGCGCCGAAGTGCTTGGCACCATTCCGCGTCAGACTCCCAAGGAAGGCCTGTCGAACATCTTGCCGTCCGTCTGGACCGTTAAGTATCCCGGCACCAAGGTCGTCTGTATCGCCCTTGGTCACGACGAGAAGTCGCACGACCACCCGGCCTACAGGCAGCTCCTCCTGAACTCCCTCACCTGGGTGTCGCAGAAGTAAGTTCCTGTTTCGCCCCCTTGTCACCGCGTCCCCCTGTCACCTTGCCCCCTAATCCCATGGTCTACCACTACGGAACTTTCGTCTTCAAGCAGGGTGTCACCCCGGCCCAGATCGACACCTGCTTCGCCGAGATGCGCGGTATGGTCGGCAAGATCCCCGGCCTGCTTTCCATGCAGCACGGCGTCTACCAGAGCGACGAAGGCCTCAACGACGGCTTCACGCACGGTTTCGTCATGACCTTCGACACCCCGCAGAGCCGTGATCGCTATCTCCCGCACCCCGAGCACGAACGCGTGAAGCTGATCGTCGTCCCGAACCTCGATCGCGTGATGGTCTTCGACTTTACGGTCTGAGAAACCGTTCAGTGCGCCGTCAGGCGAACAGGCGAAGGGTTAGTTTTTAGGGTTAATCCACTGGTCCGCTTGCCCGGAGCCCGAGGATCACATCCGCTCGCTGGCTATACTCGCGGAACTGCTCGGCGTTCTCAGGGAGCTTGATATCCAGGTCGAAGGTCGGGATCATCGCCTTCATCCGCGCATGCCCCTCTGGGCTGGCGAGCAAGGCGGGGAAGCATTTCCTGATGACCTCAAGCACAACGTTTACCGAGACCGAGGCGCCAGGCGAGGCTCCGAGCAGCGCGGAGATGCTGCAAGCGGCATCGGTGATGACCTCGGTGCCGTAGTGGACAATGCCGGCCTGACCATCCGTCTTCTTGATGGCCTGCACCCGAATGCCTGCGTCGATCAACTTCCAATCCGCAGCCTGGGCGGCCGGATAGAAAATTTTCAGCACCTCGATGCGGTTCCGCATGCTCTGCGTGCCCTGCTGGATGAGGTAGCGGACAAGGTCGAGGTTATGGATGCCAATATTGACGAGGGTCGTGAGGTTGTCCGGACGAATGGAGAAGGGCAGGTCGGTGTAGCGGCCCTGCTGGTGCAGGAACTTCGTCGTCCAGGCGGCGAAGGGACCGAAAAGCAGCGTTTTCCTGCCATCCAAGATGCGGGTGTCGAGGTGCGGCACAGCCATCGTCGGGGCCGCGGCGAGCGCTTGACCATAGACCTTGGCCTGGTGCTTCTCGACGATTTCTGGATTGTCGCAAACGAGCCACTGGCCGCCGATAGGGAAACCGCCTAGGCCCTTTGCCTCCGGAATGCCGGACATCTGTAGCAGCGGAAGCGTGCCGCCGCCCGCGCCAACAAAGACGAACTTAGCGTGGTTTGTACGAACCAGCCCCGTCGCTGACTCCTTCACGCGGACTTCCCAGCCCTTGCTGTTTCTACGCAGGCCGATCACGCGATGGCCGGAGGCGATGCCGCATCCCTCCTGCCGTCCTAGCCAGCTTAGCAGTTTGCGAGAGATTGCGCCAAAGTTCACATCTGTGCCCCCGTCCATCTTTGTTGCGGCAATGGGTTCGTCGCCCCGACCTTCGACCAGGAGCGGCGCCCAACTCGCAAGGGTGGTGCGGTCAGTAGTGAAGACCATCTCCCGGAAGAAATGGTGGGCCGACATTCCGGCGTGGCGGGCCTTGAGGAATTCCACCTGGTCAGCTCCATGCACGAAGCTGATGTGGGGGACGGGATTGATGAATTCCCTCGGGTGACTGGCCATATCGTTGGCTACCGCGTAGCTCCAGAAGTGCTTCGATTGCTCGAACTGCTCGAAGATCTCGATGACCTTGGCCACCTTCACCGAGCCATCCGCCTCGCGCTTGGGCGTGTAACTCAGCTCGCAGATCCCCGCGTGCCCAGTGCCGGCGTTATTCCAGCCATCCGAACTCTCCTGTGCCAAGCCATCGCTGGCCTCATAGAGCTGGATGGAAAGTCGCGGATCGAGCCGCTTCAGCATCGCTCCGAGATTGGCTGACATCACCCCGCTGCCAATCAGGATGACATCGGGGTCTTCAACGTGAGTGGCGGTAGACATTCGTTTGGGTGAGCGTTGGTTAACGGACGTTGGAAAATGGTAAGGTCGGGATGCCAGCGGAATCACTGGGCGGCTTTTGCAAGGCATAGCCCTTACCCCCCGCATGGCAAGTCCCTTGGTCGGCCCGTGACCGCTATCTCCCGCACCCCGAGCACGAGGGCGTGAAGGAGATCGTCGTCCCAAACCTTGAGCGCGTGATGGTTTTTGACTTTACCGTCTGAGCCCTGTTCAGGCTTCGTCGTAGAGTCCCTTGCGTCCGGCCACCAGCCAGCTGATCGCACACGCGACCAGGGCGTAGCCGCCGATCGACCAACCGAAGAGTTCGCAGGCCATGACCGCGCAGGCGAGCGGCACGGCGCCGGCACCAGCGAAGACGCCGACGAAGCCGAGGGCTGCGCAGATGCTGAGCGGCAGGCTGAGGACGGACGCGGCGGCACTGCCTAGCGTGGCGCCGACGAAGAACAGCGGCGTCACTTCGCCGCCGCGGAAACCATAGCTGACGCAAAGGAAGGTGAGCAAAAACTTGAGCGCGAAGACCGCTGGAGCGATCGGTTCGACAAAGGATTCGTTGATGACGTTGAGCCCAAGGCCGGTGAATTCGTAAAGGCGTCCGAATTGGACGAGAAAGACGAAGAGGATACCGCCGAACAGGATGCGCCCATAGATGTTGGGTAGGGACTTGGCGGCGCTGTTACGGCGGTGGAGGTATAAGTAGAGCCTAGCGAGGAGTCCGCAGGCCAAACCTACGGCCAAGGCATCGCCTAATCCACTGAACGAGAATTCGGCAGGAAGGGGCAGGCGATAATTGGCGTGCCTGACGTGCAAGAGGCTCCGACCGACCAAGTCGGCCAGGAATGCTGTGGCCAAGCAGGGAATGATCGCCCAACTGCGCAGGCGGACAAACTCCAGGGCGAAGATGGCCGCGGTGATCGGGGTGCCGAAGACGGCCGCGAAGCCGGCCGAGACCCCGCAGAGCAGTAATGTACGATGCTCGGCTTCGTTGAAAGAGAACCAGCGAGTAAACTGTCCCGCCAATGCACCCCCCATCTGGAGAGCGGTACCTTCACGACCGACCGAGGCGCCACCCAGATGAGAAAGTAGGGTCGTGCCGACGATGGCCGGAGCCATCGAGGCGGGCAGGGGGGCGGTCGGAGCCTTGATCTGCGCGATGAGGGCCTTCACGCCCCCAGCAGAGGCCTTGGCTGGCACCTGATATACCCAGACCATCAGCAGGCCGAGCACGGGCAGGGTGAACAAAAGCCAGCGGTGGTCGTTGAAGGTATGGGAGATCCATTCGAGGGCGTATAGAAAGCCAGCACCCGCCGCACCGACGACCAAGGAGACCCCGGCGATAATGGCCAGCCAGCGAAGGGCGTTTTTCGGGGTCAGAGCGGACATCGTGGGGCGGTGAGAAAACCTTTGAGACCCGTCGGCAACGGTCACAATCTCAAACCATGGAACACCCCATCCCTCGTCGCGATTTCGTCTCCACTATGGCCCTGAGTGGCCTCGCCTTGGCCGCCGCCCCGGCGGTCCTGCGTGCCAACACAATGCCGACCAAGATCAAGGTCGCCCTCATCGGTTGCGGGGGTCGTGGTACTGGCGCCCTCGGGCAGTTCATCGCGGCCTGCAAAATCCTGGGCATAGAGCCAGAGGTCGTCGCCCTCGGTGACGCCTTTGATGATCGCGTGCAGAAGCTGGGCAAGACCTACAATCTCCCGGCCACGAAACTCTTCACTGGTTATGACGCCTACCAAAAGGTCATGGCGACGGATTGCACCTTTGTCCTGATGGCCACGCCGCCGGCATTCCGACCAGTGCATTTCGCTGCCGCCATCGAAGCCGGCAAGCATTGCTTCATCGAGAAGCCGGTCGCCGTCGATCCTGTCGGCGCCCGCTCCATCATCGCTACTGGCGAGAAGGCCAAGTCGAAGGGGCTGGCCGTCGTCGCGGGCACCCAGCGCCGCCATGACGCCGGCTACCTGAAGAACAAGGCCCTCATTGATGCTGGTGCCATCGGCGCGATCCGAGGTGGGGTCGTGCAGTGGAACGGCACCGTGCCGTGGTTGAAGCGGCGCGAGGCCGGCGAGACCGATGCCTATTACATGAACCGCAACTGGCTGAATTTCGCCGAACTTTCCGGCGACCATATTGTCGAGCAGCATATCCATAATGTCGACGTCGCCATCTGGTTCCTCGATCGCCCGCCGGTGAGCGCCCTCGGTTTTGGCGGACGCGCACGCCGCGAAACGGGTAACATGTACGACTTCTTCAGCGTCGATTACGATTTCGGCGACTCCGTCCATATCCACAGCCAGTGCCGTCAGATCACCGGCACAACCGGGCACGTCGGCGAATTCTTCACCGGGGCCGAAGGCTCCTGTTTCGGTTCCGGCAAGGTCTTCTCGAAGAAGGGCATCACCGTGCCCGACATCAAGGTGGATACCGGCGACACCATGGTGCAGGAACATGTCGATCTCATCCGTAGCGCCTTCAGCGGGCAGCCGCTGAATGACGCCCGTCGGATCGCTGAGACGACCCTGGCTGTCATCATGGGTCGGATGTCTGCCTACACCGGCGAGATGGTACGTTTCGCCGACCTCCTGACCAACGAGCATTCACCGCATTACAATTTCAAGTTCGCGGTCGGCCCCAAGGATTTCGAAACCGGCAACGTCAAGCTGCCCGCCGAAGTCCCGCCGATTCCGGGCAAGGCGTGACGCGATCATAAGTCGCGCGGGGACATGCTGGCATGGTGAGCTGCTGCGAAGCAGTTTGATGCCTTACCCCTGACGGACCTTGGGTAGCAGGGCGGAGGCCTCGGACCAAGCGACCTCATGAGGTAGGCGCTTGGACGACGCGGCAAGGGCGCTGGTGACTCCGGCGGCCTCGCCCATGGCGACGGCGTTGCCCGTCACCCGGTAACTGGCGTGGGCGATGAAATCACCGCTGATGCAGCGGCCGGCCATCATCAGGCCGTCGACGTCCTTGGCGATAAGGGCGCGGAGCGGGATGTCGTAAGGCTTCACCTTGACGCCTTGGTTGCTGTAGGCGGGGTCGTTGCGAGTGAGGGCATGCACATCGACCGAGAAAGTCGCCCGGACGACGCTGTCCTCATGGCGGGCGCCGGCGATGAGGTCGGCCTTGACCACTTTATAACGGCCTTTGATGCGACGGCCGTCGCGGATACCGATCTGCTCGGGGGTGGCGACGATCTGCAGGCCTTCCCAGTCACCGCCCAGGGCGCGCAGCGCTTTGACGATGCGGTGGAGTTCGGCACGGGCGTTGAGGGTCGCCTTCGTGACCGCGGTGGCATCAGTCGCGTTGATACCGTACTCATGGTTCAACATCGCCAGAAGCAGGTTGTCGCGGATCGGGAAGATGGTCGGGCCTTGGTAGCTGGGGTCGAAACCGCCGCGCTTGATCTCGGCCAGAAGGTTCTTCTTCGACTCGTTCATGCTCTGCTTGCTCACGGCCGAGCCGGAACCATGGATGAAGCGCGTCAGCTTCGAGGCATCCTTGACGACTAGGAGGGCGTCCATGCTGACCGGCTGGCAGGGGCAGGCGTCGGCCATGCCGATCTCGAATTCGCAGCCAGCGAGCGCACCGACATCGCCATCGCCGGTGGCGTCGACGAAGGTCGCGGCGCGCCAGCCTTCGCGACCGGACTTGGATTCGGTGACAATTGCGTCGACCCGGCGGCCGATCTTATGGACAGCCACCACGCGGGTGTGGAAATGGACCGTGACACCGGCAGCAAGGCAGAGCTCCTCGAGGACGAGTTTCATGTCTTCCGGGTGATAGCTGATGCCGTTGACCCCGGTGCCGACGACGGCGTCGCGTTCGCGCAGGCGACGGACCAATTCCTGGTTGAAGCCAGGTTTATCGAAATCGAGGAGGTAGCCCAACAGTGAAGACGTCCAGACGCCCCCAAGCGAACCGTGGGCTTCGAAGAGGCGTACCTTAGCCCCGGCGCGGGCGGCGGAGATGGCGGCGGTGACGCCGGCCGGGCCGGAACCGCAGACAATCACGTCACAGTCGGCGACGACGGGGATATCCCGCTCGGCTTCGGTCAAGAAGCCCGGCTTGGGGCTCGAGGCGGCGGAGACCTTCGTCAGGGCGCCAAGGGCGCCGAGGCCGAGCAGGGAAGAGGCCAAGAAGCGACGACGGGAGGATGCAGGAGAATCCATGGGGCAAAATGTTGATGAGGTGCCGAGAGAGGTCGAATAGAATGGTGTATCTTAAATCTAGGACATCACGTGGTGATGTCCCTACCCAGATATGATCGCAGCTATGTCGTGACGCGGTCCCGACCCTACCCTCATGCAGGCACAAAAAAGGACGGCAGTGATGCCGTCCTTTTTGGGGAAACACAGAGTCGCTTACTTGACCGGGGAGTAGTCCGTCGGGATGAGGGCCTCGGACTTCACGCCATTAGGCTGGGCGATCGTGAGCGAGCCGCCGGCCTTCTTCTCGGAAGCTTCCTTGGCGGCGACCCAAATCGGGTCGGCGCGGAAGGCGTCGAAGCTGGCCTTGGCGGCTTCGATAGATTTGTGGGACAGGAGGTAGATCAGTGTGTTGCCAGCGACGTAGGTGTTCTTCGCGCCTTTTTCGGCGTCGGCGAGGTTCCAGTAGCATACGTTGGTCATGCCATGCTTCTCGAAGAGCTTGAGGGTGTGGTCGCGGAAGCGGGCGTTGAGGTCAGGCAGGCGGCCAGCTTCGGTGGTGTAGGTGCGGAGTTCGAAGACGCCGCCGTAGTTCTTGGCCTGAGCGAGCGCCGAGTATTCGGTGGCGGTGAGGAAAGCGTTCTCGATGTGGTCGATGAGCTTGCCGTCTTTTTCGGAAGCCATGGCGGCGGCCTTCCAATCCGGGTCAGCCGAAAAAGCCTTCCAGGAAGCGTCGTGGGCGGCGCGGTCAGGGAACGCGAGGAAGTAGACTAGCTTGTTATCCTTGTTGTCGACCGGCACGAAGTAGCCGAGGTTCGTCATGCCATGCTTGGTGAAGAGGCTGAGCGTGTGGTCACGGAAGCGAGCATTGAGCGCATCGAGTTTGCCGGGCTTGGCGTAATAGACGCGCATCTCGAAGAGACGGGTGTCGGGTTTGTCGGCGGCCATGGTGGTCGTGGCGATCAGGCCTAAGGTGAGGAGGGCGAGCAGGGTTTTCATGTTATTTGAGGAATTCGGAGAGGTTGTCACGGGTGACGAGCTTGAAAGGGATCATGGTTTCCTTGGGGCAAGGCTGCTTCTTGGCGAGCAGGATGGCGGCGTCGACCGACCCCTTGCCTTGGCCGACCGCATCCTGGAAGACGGTGGCGTCGAGGCGACCTTCCTTCACGGCCGTGAGGGCTTGGGCGATGGCGTCGATGCCGATGACGTACACGTCTTTCTTGAGGCCGGCGCGTTCGAGGGCGAGCAGGGCGCCCATGGCCATCTCGTCATTGTGGGCGAAGATCGCCGAGAACTTGCCCTTGTGAGCCTGAATCCAGTTCTCAGTCAGCGCCATCGCCTTGGCACGATCCCAAGAGGCGGTCTGGTGGTCGACGAGTTTAAGGCCCGGGTATTTGGCGAAGACCTCGCGGGCGCCAGCCTCGCGCTGGAGCTGGGCTGACGTACCCATGATGCCGTGCAACATCAGGACGCCGCCCTGTCCGTTGAGCTTCTTAGCGATGGCTTCCACCGCGATGCGACCCGCGTCGAAATCATTGGAGCCAATATAGGAGTTGCCCGCGGACTTCGTCACCTGGTTTACGAGTACCAGCGGAATGCCCGCGGCCTTGATGCGATCGACGGCCGGCGTGCTAGCCTCGAGTTCGCAAGGGTTGAGGATGATCGCGTCCACCTTTTGGGCGATGAAGTTCTCCACTTGGCTGAACTGCTTCTGGACGTCGGATTGCGCGTCGACCATTACCAGCTTCACGCCCGGCTTGGTCTTGGCGTATTCGACGACGGCTTCAGAGAGCTTGGCGGTATACTCGGCCGAAAGATCGCGGGAGGAGAAGCCAATGAGGATCTCGCCCTCCTTGCGGGCTTCCGCTTTCTTGCAGCCGGAGAGGAGAGAGAGGGTGAGCGTGAAGGCGCAGACAGCCAGGAAGGCCGAGATGGCTTTGCGAGGGGTAATACGCATCCCTGACTTTTACGAACGGGCCTGACGTCGGTCGAGCCAAACCGCACCCACGATGATGACGCCCTTGATGACGGCTTGGTAATACGAGGAAACCCCCATCAAATCTAAGCCGTTGTTGATCACTCCGATGAGTAGGACGCCCAGCAGGGTGCCCGTGATCGTCCCGACGCCGCCGGCGAGGCTCGTGCCGCCGATGACCACGGCCGCGATGGCGTCGAGTTCGTAGGCCTGTCCGGCGTTAGGTTGACCCGTGGTGATGCGTGCGGCGAGGACTACGCCCGCGAGGCCGGTGAGCAGACCGCAGAGACCATAAGCGAAGAGTTTTACACGCTCGACCGGCACGCCGGCTGCGCGGGCGGCGTTCTCGTTGCCCCCGACGGCGTAGATGTGTCGTCCTAGTCGGAAGTTATTGAGGAAGAACCAAGCTGCGAGCGCGACGCCCGCAAAGCAAAGTACCGGAATCGGGATGCCCCAGATATCCCCGGCGAGGGCGGTGAGTTCGTTCGACATGTTCGCGACCGGTCGCCCGCCACTGAAGATGAGGGCTAGGCCGCGGGCGATAGTCATCATGCCGAGCGTGACGATAAACGGTGCCACGCCTCCGCGGGTCACGAGCACGCCGTTGAGGAGTCCGCAGGCAGCGCCAGTCATCAGACCGACGGCGATCGGGACAAACACGGTATGTTCGCCGGGATGAGCGAACGTCGCACAGGCGACGCCGCTCAATGCGACGACGGACCCAAGAGAGAGGTCTACGCCGGCAGTGAGAAGGACGAAGGTGACGCCGACCGCGAGGATGCCGTTGATCGAAATCTGGCGAGCGACATTGGTGAAATTCGCGACGCTCAGGAAGGTGTCGCTCGCCAGAGATAGACCCATGCCGACAAACAAGATGACGAGCAAGAGGCCGAAGCGGTGGATCAGGTTACGGTCGAGGGTGAGCATGACGTTATAAAGGCATGGAATGACGAAGCACCGTTTCTTGATTCGTCGTGGCCGCATCGAGTGTCGCGGACACGGACCCACGGCGAAGGACCACGATGCGGTGCGCCAGGGAGAGGACTTCCGGGAGTTCGGACGATACCAGCAATACGGCCTTGCCGGCGCGGGCAAGTTTCTGGATGAGGGCGTAGATCTCCGCCTTGGCCCCGATATCAATGCCGCGGGTCGGTTCATCGAGGATGATAAGTTCAGGGTCGCCGAGAAGGCAGCGCGCGAGCAAGGCCTTCTGTTGGTTACCTCCGCTGAGCTGAGCGATGGGTTGGGCGTGGCTGCTGGCCTTGACCGCGAACTCCGCCATCCAGGAATTCACGGCGTCCGCCTCGGCTCGATGATTCAGCAGCGGGCCGTTCGAAAGGTCGCGCAAGGCGGTCAGGGTGATGTTCTGGCCGACGCCTAGGGCAGGGATTAGGCCGAGGCCTTTACGGTCCTCGGTGACCATGCCGATGCCAGCGGCTAAGGCATCCTGCGGGCTCAGGATGGAGAGCGTGCGGCGATTTAAGGAGATCTGGCCGCTTGAGGCAGGCTGCAGTCCATAGATTGCGCTGACCACTTCGGTGCGGCCGGCGCCCATCAAACCGGCAAGGGCGACCACTTCGCCGCGTCGGATCTGGAAACTGACATCCCGATAGGCTGGTTCGTGCGTCAGGTCGGAAACTTCCAGGAGGACCTCATCGGTCGGCGGCTGACGGACCGGGAAGATGTCAGCCAGCTCGCGTCCGACCATCATCGTGATCAGCTTGGCGGGGTTCATCTCCGAAGCGGGCGCCGTGCCGATCAAGCTTCCGTCACGCAAGACCGAGATCCGATCGGCTAGGCGGAAGACTTCATCCATCTTGTGGGTCGTGTAGACGATGGCGACGCCGCGAGCCTTCAGGCGGGCGATGGCACGGAAGAGGGCGGCGACTTCCTGGTCGGAGAGGGCTGCGGTCGGCTCATCCATCAGGATGACATCGGCATTACGGCCAAGCGCTTTGGCGATCTCGACCACCTGTGTCTGCGCCACGGTCAGCGACCGCATCAGGAGGGACGGGTCGATGTTGGCCTCGAGTTCGCCGAGCAGGGCTTGGGCTCGGGCGAGTTGGGCGGTTCGGTCAATACGTCCGAAAGACGAGCAAGGCTCGGATCCCAGGGTGATATTTTCCGCGACCGTGAGGTCGGGAATCGGCATCAGCTCTTGATGGATCATCGCGATGCCCGCGACCAAGGCGTCGTGCGGCGAAGCGAATTCGGCATGGACGCCGCGCCATTCGATATGACCGCCATCCGGTCGATAGAGCCCGGCGAGCACCTTCATCAGCGTCGACTTGCCTGCCCCGTTCTCGCCCATCAGGGCGTGCACCTCGCCACGCCGGAAGTCGACCGAAGTCGGTTGCAAAACGGTGAATCCTCCGAAGTCCTTGCGCAGTTCGAGGG
>CAINSX010000325.1 GCA_903853185.1 uncultured Opitutia bacterium | reverse complement strand
GGGCCTCGGCATCAGCACCAACGGCATCCGCTTCTTCCCACCGGAACCGGTCGATCGCATCACCGCGTTCAAGAACATCGCCCCGCTCGACCCCAAGGGCGGCCACACGGGCTTCGGTCACGAGTACCACTACCATCGCGCTCCGTCTGTCATGGACAGCGACAAGTCGGGCAAGGTCGTCGGCTTCGCGCTCGATGGCTTCCCGGTCCGTGGCCCCACGGAAGCCGATGGCTCCGCCCCCAAGAAACTCGACTCGATCAACGGCCATGACCACGACGGCCTCGGTTACCACTATCACGTCAGCAACGACTGGCCCTACATCGTTGGTGGCTTCAAGGGTCCGCTCGGCACCGCCGTCCTCGGCGACGTCGACACCTGCGACGCCACGAAGACCGGCGGCGACGGCGGCAAAGGCGGCAAGGGTGGTAAGGGCGGCAAGGGCGGCGCTAAAGGTGGCGACGGCAAGAAGGGTCCGCCCCCGGAAGGCAAGTAACCCTGATGCGCCTGCTCATCTCCTTACTGGCCTGCCTCGCGTTCATCCCTGATGCCGCGGCGCAGACGGCCAAGCCCAATGTCGTCGTCATCGTCGCCGACGACCTCGGCTGGAACGACATCGGCACGCGCAACGCGAAGATCGTCACGCCGAACCTAGTCAAGCTGGCCAAGGACGGCGTGGAACTCCAACGCTTCTACGCCTACCCGCTTTGCAGTCCCGCACGCGCCGGCCTCCTCACCGGCGTGCTCCCGCGCCGGCTGGGCCTGGTCAACGTCATCATGCCAGGCCAGGCTGGCATCACGAAAGCCACGCCGACCTTGCCGGCAAAGCTGAAGTCCGTCGGCTACACGACGTCGCTCATCGGAAAATGGCATCTCGGCAATCAGAACCCCGCGACTGCCGTGGGCTTTGACCATTTCTACGGCTTCATGGGCGGGGAGGTGGATTACCTCAAGCACACCGACAAACGCGACAAACCGGACTGGCAGCGCGACGGCAAGCAGATCGAAGAATCCGGTTACACGACCTACCTCTTCGCCGACGAAGCCTCGAAGCAGATCCGCGCCCGCGATAAGGCCAAGCCGTTCTTCATCGAAGTCGCCTTCAACGCGCCGCACATCGACCTTGCCGCACCCGAAGACCTGGTCGCCAAGCATAAATCCGACGGCCTTTACGGCGCGGTGGTCGAAGGCCTGGACATTGGTATCGGCCGCATCCTCGCGACGCTCGACGAACAAGGCCTGCGCGACAATACGCTCGTCGTCTTCATCTCGGACAACGGCGCCCCGCGCCCGACGGGCTCCAACGCGCCGCTGCGCGGCTACAAAGGTTCCGTCGACGAAGGTGGCATCCGCACCCCGGCGATCGTCCGCTGGCCCAAGCACGTCCAGGCCGGCATCAAACTCGACCAGCCCATCGCGATCATCGACCTATTCCCTTCGATCGCTGCCGCGCTAAACCTCCCGCTGACCAGCGAATTGAAAATCGACGGCGTGAACCAGTGGCCTGCGATCGCCGGCGGCATGACCCTGCCCCGCCCGGCCTTCCTCGTGGCCTCTGCCGATATTGCCCTCTTCGACGGCGACTGGAAACTGGTCGAGACCAACGCCGGCCAGCGCACGCTCTACAACCTCAAGGCCGACCTCTCTGAAGCCAAGGACCTTCTCGCCGCCCAACCCGAGCTGGCCGCCAAGCTGGGAGCCCGGCTAGATATCCTCAAAAAGGATCTGCCGGCCTATTCCGGCGGTAGCATCGGCCCAGGCGGCGGCAAGGGCGGCAAAGGTAAGGGCAAGAAGTGACCCCTTAACGCCCTCTTAAGGCTCTTTCAGGTATACTTACCCCATTCCCATGAACTCCCTGCTGCGTTCCGTCTCCCTCCTACTCCTTCTCGCAGTCTCCGCCCTCTCCGCCGCTCCAGCCGAAGGCAAGAAGGGCGGCAAGGGTGGCAAAGGCGGTCCGCCTCCCGGCTCCGTCGACACCGTCGCCGCCGCCAAGCCCGCCGATAAGAGCTCTACCTTCAAACTCACGAGCCCGGCAGTAAAGGATGGCGAAGCCCTCCCCGTCGAATTCACGGGTGACGGTGCCAGCGCCAGCCCTCCCCTCGCTTGGACCGGCGTCCCGAAAGGTACGCAGAGCCTGGTGCTGATCATGCACCACCTCGACCCCGAAGGTAAGACGAAGATTTATTGGCTGATGTATGACATCGACCCGAAGACGACGAGCGTCGCCAAGAACACCACCGACTTCGGCAAGATGGGTATGAGCACCGTCCATAATCGCGTCGAGTACGCTCCGCCGCACTCCAAGGGCCCTGGTGAAAAGAAATACGTGCTCACGCTCTTCGCGCTGTCCGCCAAGCCTGACCTCTCCAAGGCCGAAAGCCCGGTCACCGTCGAACCCGTCCTCGCCGCGATGAAAGGCAAGATCCTCGCCGCCGCCGACCTCACGGTGCTCTACACCCGTCCGGCCGGCGCCAGCGAAACGGAAGAGAAACGTCCGCCTCGTCGCGAAGAAGGCGCCAAGTAAGCGGTTTTGATTGGAACGCGACGGTCTCCCGTCGTACTCACCCCCATGCGGCGAGTCTTTCTCCTCTGGTTATCTGCCCTGCTGCCGACGCTCCTCTGTGCCCACCCGGAGTGGAAGGAAGCCTCCTGCATTGGCGTCATCGATGAGAAAAACACCTTCGCGCTGACGGTGAAGTTCGATGTCCCTTCGTTCCTGATTGGCCAGCTACCCAAGGACGCGCCGATCAAGGACCTCGATGCGCTGATGTTCACGCCGGGTCGCCTGGCCGCTTCCATCGAACCGGGTCGCCAGCTGTTCCTCGCCGGCCTGCGCCTCGAAGCCGACGGCAAGCCCGTGGCCTGGACGCTCGAATCATTCCCGTCGGCCGAGCAGATCCTCGCGCAGTCCGGCCGCCAAGGCGAAGCCGATCGCTACCCGGTGATGATGAACGTGAAGCTCAAGGCTTCCGTGCCGGTGGACACGCAG
>CAINSX010000324.1 GCA_903853185.1 uncultured Opitutia bacterium | reverse complement strand
GGCGCAGCCCGGAGCGGCGGGTTCGCACAGGGTGACGGTCGTCAGGCCATCTTCGCTGACAACTTGCCAGCCTGGCAGGAAGAGCCTGGCTTCGGCGCCGTCGGTGCCGTTGCCCGGATAGAAGGGGAAAGTCGCGATAATGCGAGGACGTGGTCCGACGCAGGTCAGGCTGGCGTCTAGCTCGCGCAGCCAACGGTCAGCCTGGAGGAAACGTTCATCGCCACGACCAGCCCATTGCCGAAGCGGCGAGCCGGCCGCGTGCGAACGTTTGCGGGATGGGTTCTCAAAGTAGCCACGGGGTGCGGGTTCGTCCAAAGTCTCGAGGACCGCGAGCGGATCGAGTTCGGGCGCCGGGAAGGTATAACTGACGAAGCCTTCGCCCGCGGCACGCTTTTCTGCGTCAGCGAGCAAGGTAGCCTCGTCGATGGTCTTGACGGAATCCACGGAGGTGAAGGTAAGGTCTCCGCGGAAATTGTCCAATCAGGCCGAAGGAGTTTCGGTCGGAACCTCGATCGGCGGGAAAAGGATGCACTTTTCGGCGACCTGCGAGCCCGTGCAGGCGGCGGACCAGGTGAGCTGGCCATCGAAATGCGTGGCGACCGGGCGGCCGATATTCGTTAGAAGCTTATCGCACGTGGCTGGCATCACGGGGGTCAGGATCGTGCCGACGAGGCGGAGGCCTTCGGCGACGTGCGCGAGACAGGAATCCAGACGGGCGCGGTCGGCGGCGTCAGCGGACTTGGCGAGTTTCCAGGGTGCACGGGCCTCGATGTAGGCGTTCATGGCACTGATGAAGACCCAGAGGGCTTCGAGGGCGTGGCTGACCTGGTATTCGGCGAACGCTTCGCCGTACTTCTTGATCGAATCGCTCCAGAGCTGGCGGAGGTTCTTTTCGAGATCTTCGTCGGCCGCGGCGGCGGGGATCAGTCCGGCATAATTACGACCGACCATGTTAAGGAGTCGGTTGACGAGGTTGCCGAGATTATTGCCGAGGTCCGCCTTATAGCGGTTTTCGAAATTCGTCGTAGAGAAATCGGCGTCCTGTCCGACGACCATCTCTCGGCAGAGGTAGTACCGGAACGCATCGGCACCATGCGAAGCAGCGAACCCGAGGGTGTTCGTGGCGTTGCCGGAGCTCTTGGAAGCCTTCTGGTTATTGACCGTCCACCATCCGTGGACGAGCAGCTGGCGCGGGGGCTCGATCCCGAGGGCCTGGAGCATGCAAGGCCAGTAGACGGCGTGGGGCGGAGACAGGATATCCTTGCCGATGACATGGACGTCGGCCGGCCATAGTCCCTTATCGGCTACGGCGGAGTAGTAATTGGTCAGCGCATCAAACCAGACGTAGGTGACGAAGGCTGTGTCGAACGGGAGCTCGATGCCCCAGGTGAGGCGGGACTTCGGACGCGAAATGCAGAGGTCGTTCATCGGCTCCTTGAGGAACTCGAGGACCTGGTTCTGGCGGAAGCGCGGCGTGATGAAGTCCGGGTGCGACTTGATGTGTTCGACGAGCCAGGGCTGAAACTGCGAAAGCTTGAAGTAGTAGTTCTCTTCGGTCGTCTGGGTGACTTCGCCGTAAATCTCCGGCCAGGATCCGTCCGGGTCGCGATCCTTGTCGGTGAGGAACTGCTCCTGGCGGGTGGAGTACCAGTCGGTCTTCTGTCCCTTGTAGATCAGGCCTTGGTCGAAGAGTTTCTGCAGGAACTGCTGCACGACCTTCTTGTGACGAGGTTCGGTGGTGCGGATGTAGTCGTCGTGCGAGATGTTCAGCTCGCCGAGCATTCCCTTGAAGACCGCCGCGATCTCATCGACGAGCACCTGGGGTTCGACGCCGCGCTTGAGGGCGGTCTGCTGGACCTTCTGGCCGTGCTCGTCCAGACCGGTGAGGAAGTGGACCTTGCGGCCGCTCATGCGCATGTGGCGTGAGATCACGTCGGAGAGGACTTTCTCATAGGCATGGCCGAGGTGCGGCGAGCCGTTGGCGTAGTCGATGGCCGTGGTGATGTAGAACGAACTGGGCATGAAAAGGTACCCTAGGAATAGGGCACGGAAACGGCCTAGGACAACCCCGAAGGCTCGACGGAGGGGGAAAGCGACCTCAGACCGAGTCGCCGGCCCGCACGACGTGGGGCTGGTAGGCGATTTCGAAGGCGTAGGTCATGCCGGCGCGCAGGGGCATCGACTTATCACGCTGGAGGGTCTGGTAGAAGTGGACCTTGCCCCAGCAGGTACGGTGCTTGGGGTTATCGCTCACGACCTTGGTCTCGGCCCAGGTGGAGTGGAAGTCGTCCTTGATCACTTCACAGCGATGGGATTCGGCGCCGAGCACCAGGGCGTTACCCGGAGTCATGCGGGAATGCGTCGTCGCGATCGGGAGGACGAGACGGAATTCGTCCAGCATGACGGCAGACTTAGCGGTCAGGATATAGCGGGCGACGATGCGGCCGCCGTTGAACTCCCAGTCGACCTTCAAAGAGGCGACGTTCGTGGACATCTTCTCGTCGCGGTCGATCAGGTCAGGCTGGTCGTAGCGGAAGTGGTAGGTGCCGGCTTTGGTGCCCATGGCAACCTGGGCGTTCTTGCCGTAGAAGGAAGGCGTGTAGACCTTGCCGGCGATGGTGAACTCGGGGATGAACGGGCTGGTCTGCTGGTTCGACGGCCAGTCGAAGACGCCCGGCATGTGCGGGAAGGCTAAGGAGTCGGAGAATCGATGCGTTCCGGAAGAAACCAACGGCAGGATGATGTGCAGGCCGGAAGCGGGATCCTGATACGAGAGCAGGCCTTGTTCCTTGCGCGGAGACTTGTCGAAGGAGAAGAAACGGCAGACCGGGAGACGGCTGGCGGGTTTCACGACGTCCATCGCGCCGCCGATCGTCTTGGCGAGGCGCGACCACTGGGAGAGGTAGCGGGCGGCGTCGAAGTTGGCCATGCGGGTGGTGTGGCCCGGGATGGTGTCGCGTTCGGCGTCACGGACGATGATCAGGCCGTGCTCGGCGTCGAAGAACGTGGTGAAGAAATTGGCGTAGAGACGACGGACGAGGTCGCGAGCCAAGGGTTCCTTGTCGACCGGCACCCAGCGGTCGCGCAGGGCCTGAAGGAGCAGGGTGATGCAGTGCATCTGGCCGTAGGCGCCGATGCCGCGTCCGTAAGACCAGCCCAAGCCGTCTTCTCGGACGGTGTCCATGATGACGCGGATATATTTCTCGGCCAGCGAGCGCAGCTTCGGGAGCTTGGAATCTCGGAGCTGGATATTGGCGTGCAGCTGAAGCGACTGACGGATGAAGATCAGCGAGACGACGCCATAGAGGTCGAAGGCACCGCCGAAGTTGTCGGCGTTCGCGGCCTTGGAGGCCTCGTCCTGGAATCCGCCCGTGGAAGCGGCGGCGATGCGATCCATGAAACGATCGACCAGCGGACCGGTCTCATCTTTCTTGGTCAGACCGAAAGAGAAGCGGCAGACGGCCTTGGCGATGTCGAACGCCTGGACGTGGTCATGGTGGTCGTTCTCGATGGCGAGGCGCTCGTCGATGAGGGTGCGGGTGGCTTCATCGAGGATCTCCCAGACCGGGTTGCGCTCGCGGGTCGGGCCGAAGGCGAGGAGGCCTAGGCAGGCGAAAGCCATGCCGTTATCGGAACCCTTGCTGATGCGGACCTGAGCGGTGATCGTCCGGGCGACGATTTCGGCGATATTCTGGCGGTCTAGGTGCAGTTCCCCGGTGGCGCGGAAGTATTCCCCGAAGGCGAGGGCGGCGTGGCCGGGCTCATCGGCGCGTGAAACTTCCCCGGCGACCGGCACGACAGTGCCATCGGCTGAAAGGGAATTGAAGTTGAGTTTGAGGAGGGCCTTGGTCTGGTCCAGGCACTGGCTCGCGAAATTCTGCATGCGAAAGGTTTGGATTGGGGCCGGGGGGGGCCTCAGTCAATGCCACATCGTAAAAAATTCGTTATATCCCAGTTACTTACCCCGGCCATAAGCGAGGGTAAGCCCTGTTATCAGGCCTCAAAGACCACTTCGACCGGACAGCGAGAAAGCCTCGATAATAGCCTTCCGTGGGCCTGCAGCGGCCACCAGCGGTAGAGGTGGATATCGATAGGCTTCCAGAGGCCTACCCAGCCGCATATCATTAGGCCTTCGCGGATGAAGTCGGCTAGGCCATGGCTCGGTGCGATCAGGTCGCGCAGGACTAAGGTGACCGCTAGGAAGAGCAGGCCGATGAGCAACGCGGT
>CAINSX010000323.1 GCA_903853185.1 uncultured Opitutia bacterium | reverse complement strand
GCATAGACGACGGCATCGAAGCGCGCTGGCAACAAAGACCAATCGCCGGACTGGAGGTCGAACGCTTCGGCGGTGATACCCTCGGAGCGTAGCTTGTCGCGCGAGGCTTCCGAGCGAACGATGCCAAGGACGTCATGCCTGGCCGCGCGTGCCTGCCGCGCGAACTCCGCGCCGACATAGCCACAACCGAGCACGGCGATCTTCAGCGAAGTACTCACTTGGGAAGGAAGGAGGCGACCCACTCGGCCGGTGTGGAGCCGGATTGAGCGGAAAGCATGCGCAGGAGTTCGCCGGCGTCCGCGACAGCATGAGAGCGAGGGCCCGGAGTCTCGACGCACTCACGCAAGCGGGCGGCCAAGGGAGCAGGCTCACAGGCTCCCTGCAGGTATTCAGGCCACGCCTGCCGCTTCAGGAGGATGTTCGCGATACCGAGATTGTCGACGCGTCCGGCGATCAACCGTCGACCGACGATCCAGGTAATGGGATTGGCGCGGTAGACAACCGCACCGGGGATGCCTGCGAGGGCGACGGTCAGGGACATGGTACCAGAACTGACGAGCGCGGCGCAACCAGCGGCCGGGCCTTCGGAGACCGGGCGCAGGTCGATGCCCTTGGCCTGATCGCCGTATTCGGCCAGCAGGCGATAGAGTTCCGCATGCACTTCGCCGCCGGTGTGCAGTACGAGCGCGCGGCGCTTGGGATGGTCCTTACGAAAGAGCGCGAACGCCTCGACCAGTGCTGGGAAGATCTTGCGGACGGGCTTCGGTCGACTGCCCGGCAACAGCAGCACGGGACCCTCGGGGTCATACTTCAAGCCGTGCTGGTGGTCGGATTCCGCGAACGGATGGCCGACGAAACGGGCATCCAGCTTGGTGTCGGCATATACCGCCGGCTCGAACGGGAAGATCGTGCCGACGCTATCCAGGTCGCGTGCCATGGTAAAACGGCGCTTCGGCTTCCAGGCCCAAAGCTGCGGGCTGACGTATTGGATGACGGCCGTCTCGCCGAAGCCGGCGCGCGACAGACCCGCCTTACGGAGTTCGTTCGCGAGGCGCAGGTTGAGCCCGGGGTAATCAACGAGCACGACGACCTTCGGCTTCCACTGCGTGGTCCAAGTGACCATGCGCGCGAAGAGACGACGATAGAAAGGATAGGCGGCGAGCACCTCGACGATGCCCACGGCCGAGAAGCCGGTCATGTCCATGAGCAGTTGGGCGCCCGCGGCGCGCAACTGCGGGCCGCCGAAAGCGGCGATGCGCAGGCCCGGATGGGCCTTCAGCAGCTCCGCGACGACCTTGGCGGCATGCTGGTCGCCCGAATGCTCACCGGCCACCACGAGGATATCGACCTCGCCCGCGCGGGGTCGGTCGAAGTTCGCCGGGATGGTCGGGAACGCGCTCATTTGCGCGCCATGCCGGCGCGGATCTGTTCGGTGATCTTGATGGCGACTTCCAAGGCAGTACGCCCGAGCTCGCCGCTGACCTTCGGGCTCTTGCGATCGCGGACGCAGGCGGTGAACGAAGCGAGCTCGATGGCGAGGGGTTCGCCCTTCTCGATCGGGATCTCTTCTTTGGCGAAGCCGCCCTCAGCGGTCGGGTCCACGCGCACCGTGTGGCCCTTCTGGCCCATGAAGTCGATGGAGAGGTAGCCGCCAGTCTGGAAGACACGGATCTCGCGGTTCTTCTTCAGCGAGACGCGGCTGGCGCTGAGGTTGGCCACGCACCCGTTCTTGAAGGCGATGCGGGCGTTGGCGATGTCCTCGGTCTTAGTCACGACCGACACGCCGACGGCGTCGATGCGCTCGACAGGCGAATTGGCCAACTGCAGGACGATGCCGATATCATGGATCATCAGATCGAGCACCACGCCGACCTCGGTGCCACGCGGGGTGAAGGGCGCCAGTCGCTCGGCGGTGATATACCGGGCGTCGGTCACGGCCTTCTCTAGGTACGACATCACGGGGTTATAATGCTCAATGTGACCGACCTGGACGATGCGGTCGGCCTTGGCGGCGGCGTCCAGGATTTGGGCGG
>CAINSX010000322.1 GCA_903853185.1 uncultured Opitutia bacterium | reverse complement strand
GATGAACTCATCGCCGGCCCCGACATGCCGAAGCATCGCGACCTGCCCGCGGTGAAGGCCAGCATGCAGGCGCGCCTCTCCGGGCTGCGTCGCGAGATCCTGCGCCAGAATCCCGTCTACCATAATGCCTGGCGCACCCTCGGTGCTTGGCTGGAGAAGTTTCCTGAGGCCAAGCCGGAAGAACTCGCGGCCCTGTGGGCGGAGTATCAGAGCGAACGCAAGCAGGCCGAAGATCTCCGACGTGACGTCGAAGCTGCGATGAATCTAGTCGTCCCGGCCGCCAAGTAGGCGGGCAGGGCGGCTTAGTTGGACTGCTTTCCGTCGACCGTCTTCGGCAGCATCTGGTCGGCCAGGGTCACGCGGAAGAGGTTGAGGGCCATCCAGAACACACCCGAGAGGCAGAGGCCACAATAGGCGGCACCCAGGAGGACGGCGGTCTGGCCGGCTTCGGCCCAAGGTACGTGCTTCTTGAGGATCGAGGTGATCCAGACGAAGAAGACCACCGTAAGGACGAGGTCGAGGACGACCGCCTGCTTGGTGATGAGCTTGGGCTTCATGTTTTCCATGGGGTTGCATTGGTGCGTTTCCCCTTCGCCCTGTCAATCCCGCCTCGCCCGGAAGAGGGGTCTGACCCCATCTCCGCCCTTGCCTCGCAGGCTTAGCCGTTCACCCTGCCCGCCCCGAGGGGTGCGTAAGCCCTTCACCGACCCACTTTAACACGTCAAACATGGCCGAAGAGCTCAAGGATACCCTCAACCTGCCGGTGACCGATTTCCCCATGCGGGCCGGCCTGGCCGAACGCGAGCCTGTCCGCATCGCCCACTGGGAGCGTAATGGCCTTTACGGCCAGATTCAGGCCCGTGCCGCCGGCAAGCTGGCCTTCGTCCTCCACGACGGCCCCCCTTTCACCAACGGCGACGTCCATATTGGCACCGCCCTCAACAAGCTGCTCAAGGACTCCATCCTCCGTTATAAGTCCATGCGCGGCTTCCGGACGCCTTACGTCCCGGGCTGGGACTGCCACGGCCTGCCGATCGAGCACAAGGTGATGAAGGAACTACAGGCGCAGAAGCAGTCGCTCGACGCCCTCGGCGTCCGCAAGGCCTGCGCCGAATTCTCCGCCGCCTACATCGAGAAGCAGCGCGGCCAGTTCAAGCGCCTCGGTATCCTCGCCGACTGGCAGTCTGAATACCGCACGATGGATCCGGCGTACGAAGCCGAGATCCTCAAGGGCTTCGCGTGCTTCGTCGAGAAGGGCTTGGTCTATCGTTCGAAGAAGCCGGTGTATTGGTCCATCCCTTGCCAGACCGCGCTCGCCGAAGCCGAGATCGAATATAAGGACAAGCGCTCGTTCTCCGTGTGGGTCGCGTTCCCGGTCGCTGATCCCGCCGCCAAGCAGCTCGCACCCGCGCACCCGCTCTCCGTCGTCATCTGGACGACCACGCCGTGGACGCTGCCCGCGAACCTCGCGATCGCCGTGCACCCCGAACTCGAATACGTCGAGGTCCGCCATGGCGACCGTTCGTTCCTCGTCGCTTCCGCGTTGCGCGAGGCGTTCGTCGCCGCCTGCGGGCTCGAAGGCGCCACCGATGGCTTCAAGGTCAAGGGCCGCGCGCTCGAAGGCCTCCAGGCACAGCACCCTTTCATCGACCGCGCCTCGCCGATTGTCCTCGCCGATTATGTCACGACCGACGCCGGGACCGGCTGCGTGCACACCGCGCCCGGCCACGGCCTCGAAGATTACCAGACCGGCAACAAGTACGGCATGGAGCCTTATTGTCCCGTGCGCGACGATGGCACTTATGCCGACGACGGCAAGGTCCCCGCGTCGCTTGTCGGCATCACCGTCCTTGAGACTGACGGCAAGAATCCGGCGAACATCGCCGTGCTCGAGCTGCTCAAGTCCAAGGGTGCGCTCCTCAAGGCGCAGAGCTTCGAGCATTCCTATCCGCATTGCTGGCGCTCCAAGACGCCCGTCGTCTTCCGCGCACTCGACCAGTGGTTCGTCGGCCTCGATCGCGGCGACCTGCGTAAGCAGGCCCTCGCCGCCGTCGGCGAAGTGAAGTGGATTCCCGCTTCCGGCGAGAACCGCATCCGGGCCGCCCTCGAAGGCCGTCCCGATTGGTGCATCTCGCGTCAGCGCGCCTGGGGCGTGCCGATCCCCGCTTTCTATTCTCCGTCCAAGGGCGAATCCTATCTCGATGGCGCCGTCGTCCGTCACGTCGCCGAGCAGGTCGCCACGCGCGGGGGTGATTGGTGGTGGGCCTCCTCCGTTGAGGAAGTCCTCGCCGGCGCCCCCGTCCCTGCCTCCTGGCCTAAGGATCTCCGCAAGGGCACCGACACGCTCGATGTGTGGATCGATTCCGGCTCCAGCCACCTCGCTGTCTGTGCCAAGCACAAGGACCTGCACTGGCCGGCCGACCTTTATCTCGAAGGCTCCGACCAGCACCGCGGCTGGTTCCAGTCTTCGCTCTGGACGGCCATCGCCGTCAAGGGGTCCGCGCCGTATCGCGCCGTCCTCACGCACGGTTTCGTCGTGAACGAGAAGCGCCAGAAGATCTCCAAGTCCGACGGCAAGCCGCAGACCGCCGACGACTATGTGAAGAAATACGGCGCCGACATTGTGCGCCTCTGGGTTGCCTCGGAGAACTACCAGAGCGATATCCCGCTCTCCGACGCCATCTTCGAGACGATCTCAAATCAGTATCGTAGCATGCGCAATTCGTTGCGCTACCAGCTCGGCAACCTCTTCGACTTCGACGCCGCGAGGCACGCCGTGCCGGTGGAGAAGATGACCGCCATCGATCGCTGGGTGCTCGTCGAGACCGCCAAGCTCATCCGCGAAGTCACCGACGCCTGCGAACGCAATGAGTTCCACCGTGCCGCCGCGGCCCTCGCCGGCTTCACGACCGGCACACTTTCCGCCACGTACCACAACGTGGTGAAGGATCGCCTCTATACCACCGCGCCCGACGACCCGATGCGCCGCTCGACGCAGACCGCGATCGATATCGTCCTCCGCGCCTACCTGAAGCTCATCGCTCCGTTCGTGCCGTTCACCGCCGACGAAGCGTGGTCGCACCTCAACGCTAAGTCCGAGTATACCGACGCCGCCAACGTGCACCTGCAGGATTGGCCCGCGATCGACACCCGCTGGGAAGATGCCGCCGGCCAGGCCGCCCACGCCGCCGTCACCCGCATCCAGGCGCTAGCGGCTCAGGTTAACGTTCCCATGGAGCGCCTGCGTCAGGATAAGAAGATCGGCCAGTCCCTCGAAGCCTCCGTCGTCGTCACCGGCGACCCTGCGGATGCCGATTTCTCCCTGCTGGCGGCCCAGCAGGCCCTCCTGACCGAGCTTTGGATCGTCTCCTCGGTCCAGCTCAAGCCTCAGGCTGGCGCCGCCTTGGCGTTCGCCGTCGATAAGGCCGAGGGCGTCCGCTGCCCCCGTTCCTGGCGATGGGTCCCCGCTCTTGTGGAAGCCGGCAGATTTGGTATGGTATCTCCACGCTGCCGCGAGGCTCTCCTCTCCAAGTACCCGCAACTCTAACCCTCCTTTCCGATGTCCAAGAAAAACGATCCCAAGAAGTCCGCCAAGAAGCCCGCTCCCGCCCCCAAGGCCAAAGCGAAGCCCGCGGCCAAGCCTGCGCCGAAGCTGGTCGCCAAGGCCGCTCCCGTCAAAGCCAAGCCCGCCGCTCCCGTCAAGGGCGCCAAGGTTGTCGCGGCTCCGGCCGCCAAGGGTAAGAACGCGAAGGTCGCCCCGGTCGCTCCCGCGAAGAACGCCAAGGGTGTCGCCGCCGCTCCGGCCGCCAAGAATGCCAAGGGCGCGAAGGCTCCCAAGGTCGACCACGCCGTCCAGAAGGGCCTGCTCAACAAGCACCGCGACGAGCATCATCAAGGCGACGCCCTCGTGGTAGCGCCCCGCCAGAAGCTCCAGTTCTACACGATCAACGAGCTCAAGTCCTATCTCGAGAAGCGCAACAAGTCCAAGTCCAAGCTCAACGTCTGGGTCCCCGACGAGGAGCGCAAGGCGCGCGAGAAGGCCGCGGCCGCCGCACGTTCGCAGGGCAACCGTTCGAACAACATCGCCACCGCTTCCATCGCCGACCTCCTCGGCGGCTCCAATCCTTTCCGCAAGGGCGAAGGTTTCGTCGACGAATCGAAGCAGGTCCCCGAGAAGTTCCGTCGCTACTACCGCCTCCTGGTCGACATGCGCGACGCCCTCCACAAGGGCCTCGCCTTCCACTCCGAGTCGGCCCTCAAGAAGTCGGGCAAGGATGACGCCGGCGACCTTTCTGGCTACTCGCAGCACCTCGCCGACGCCGGCACCGACACCGCCGACCGCGATTTCGCCCTCTCGCTCATCTCGAACGAGCAAGAAGCCCTCAAGGAGATCGCCGACGCGATCGAGCGCATGAAGAAGGGCTCGTACGGCACCTGCGAAATCACCAGCAAGCCCATCCCGGCCGCCCGCCTGATCGCCGTGCCGTTCACTCGCTATTCCCTTGAAGGCCAGAAGGAGCTCGAGCGCAACCGTCGCGCCCACCGTCGCCGTGGCGGCAACCCGCTCGGCGAGATCGGCGACGAAGTCGGCTTCGGCACCGGTGGCGGTGGCGGCGAAGACGAGCCTAGCGATACCTGACCGCGCTGAGGCTCATGCTGTCCCGCGTCCGTCCCTACCTGTCCTTCTGGACGGTCTGCGTCATCGCGATCGTCGCGGACATTGGGACGAAGCTGCTGGTGGTGCGGAATATCCCTTTCGGCGCCTATTTCTCCAACGAGCCGGAGCGTGCGCCGATCATGCTGTTCGATCGCCTCTGGATCGTGCACGTCGGCAACAAGGGCGCCGCCTGGGGCCTTGGAGCCGAGCATGATGTCCGTCCGTTCCTCATCCTCCTCGCGCTGGCGGTCCTCGCGCTCGTCTGGCGCTGGCGTAAGCAGCTCCTCCGCGAGCTGCAGGGCGGCCAGCTGGCCTTCGGCCTGTTCGTCGGTGGCACCTTGGGCAATGTCCGCGACCGCTTGTTCGGCGACCACGTCATCGACTTCATCGACGTCCATCTGCCGTATTACCGTTTCCCGGCCTTCAACGTGGCCGACTCCTGCATCTGCGTCGGCGTGGGGCTTTATATCATCATGTCGTACCGGCATGACCGCCTTCGCCGCGAGGCTATCGTCTCGCACGGCGGCGAGGATCCGCCCGCCGGCGCATGAGTCTGCGCTTCGACGTCGCCGCCCATCCGGGCGCAAAGGCGTATAAGCTGCTCGCCGGACTTGTCGTCCCGCGACCCATCGCGCTGGTCACCACGGTCGACGCGGCCGGCGTCGTCAACGCGGCGCCGTTCTCGTTCTTCAATCTCATGGGCGCCGAGCCCGCGATCGCCGTCTTCGCACCCGCCGACCGCGATGATGGCACGCCGAAGGACACCGCCGCCAACCTGCTGGCCAATGGCGAGTGCGTGATTCATCTCTGCGACGAGGCCGTCGCGGCGAAGATGGTCGAGTGCGCCCGCGCGTTGCCGCCTGGGGTGAGCGAAGTGCCGCGCGCGGGCTTCACGCTCGCACCGTCTGAACGCGTGCGCCCCCCGCGCCTGATTGAATGCCCGGTGGCGCTGGAGTGCCGGGTCCTCGATGTCCGCAAGTATGGCGACAACCGCTTGGTCGTCGTCGAAATCTTGCTCGCCCACGTGCGCGAAGGCGTCGCCGACCCGGCGACGTGGAAGGTGGACTACGCGCAGTACGCGCCCATCGGCCGCCTGAATAGCCCGGATGGGTATGCTCGCACCACGGACCGCTTCACGTTGCGGTTCCCGTCGGAAGGCTGATCAAATTCCCTTCGACAGTCGCTTCACCACCGTCGCGAAGTCATCGGGGCGGGGTGCGATGACTTCGAATTCCTTACCCGAGACCTTGCCGGCGACGCGCGCGATGCGCAGCAACAGCCCGCGGTGCAGTGGCTTGTCTTCGCCTTTATTGAGGCGGCCCTTCGGCGTCGTGTCGGTGAGCGTCACGCGTCCCGAACGGCCATACTTCAATTCGCCGGCGATGCGGATCCCGCACTCGGTGGCGTGGATGCGGACCTGATCGCGCCGAGGGAAGGGTGTGTGCGCGGTCCAGATGCGCCAGCGGCCGCAGGCGCGGCCAGGTTCAAAGCGGGTCTGGGCGTGCTTGCCGTTGCGGTGCGAGACAAACGCGCGTTCCTGTGAATCGTCCATGCCCACGGGCAGATCGCAGATGCCGGCGTCCTCTGGGGCATCTTCGGTGCGTGCGATGAATTCGAAGTCGAAGCGGAAGGCGCCGGAGCCGAGGGCTTCGCGCCAGTCGGCCATCGCGGTGGCGCGGTCGGCGATGATCGCGATGCCGGCGGATTCCGGTTCGGGGCCGAAGACCGCGGCGGGTTCGGCTAGGCCGAGTCGGACCATCTCCGGCTTGCCGGCTTCAAGCTGCACACGGAGTTGGCCGAGCAGGGTGGGGGCGCCTTTCTGCCAAGGGTGTTCTTCCAGGGCGACGCCGCTGGGTTTGTCGAGCGCGACCCAGCCCGGGCCGGAGGCCAGCACGGTGATGCGGTAGGCTTCCTCGCCGAGCAGGCCGGCGGCGAAACCGATGGTGGCAGGGGGCAGGTCGGACATTTCCGGGGACAAAAAAACCCCGGCGCCTAGGCGACGGGGTTGGTGAGGAGGCCAGCCGGCATTACTTCTTGGCGGCAGCGAGCTTCTTCGCGAGGCGAGCCTTGATGCGGTTCGCCTTGTTGCGATGGATCACACCGGTCTTCGCGGCCTTGTCGGCGGCGGAAGCGACCTGGGAGGCGGAAGCAACGACGTTGTCACCGGTCAGGCTCTTGACGAGGGACTTGAGGCGGGTGCGGACGATCTTGTTATGCTCAGCGCGACGGGCGGTCTGGCGGATGCTCTTCTTGTTAGCTTTGATGTTGGCCATGTGAGTCAGTAGGGAAGCGGGGGGTGGCCCTCGGAGTCAACGCGGATTTGAGGGTCTCAGGCAGGGAGAGGCCCCTTTTTGAGGGGCCTCATGAATCCTGCTGGTGGAAGGGGTGGGATTCGAACCCACGAACAGCGAAGCTGAACGGATTTACAGTCCGCGACCTTTAGCCACTTGGATACCCTTCCGGCCAACAGGAAGGGCAACTTGGCAGTGCCATAGGCCCATGACAAGCGCTTTCGCTGGACTTAATGGGCCTTTCTCCGGGCGCCGAGGGGGCCTTTTTGCCCCTTCACACCTGCGAGGCATCGCTTAGGCTCCACCTATGCGGAAAACGCCTCTGCTCGTGCTGATCGATGGCACCTGTGCCCTGTGTAATGGCACGGCGGCTTGGCTGGCCCGCCGCAACGTCGACGGCGCCATGCTCTTCGCGACGAACCAGGGCGAGGTCGCCCGCATCGCGGGCGAGCCCCCAGGCGGCGACATGGGCACAATAGTCGTCTGGGATGGGTCGCGTCGGCTGGTGCGGTCGGATGCCGTGCTCCTCCTGCTGCGGACTCTCGGTGGGGGCTGGCGGCTGCTGGCCGCCGCGGCACGTCTCTGCCCGGGCGTCTGGCGCGACTTCCTCTACGACCAGGTCGCTCGCCGTCGCCATCGTTTCGCTGGACCCGCCGCCTGTACGCGCTTGAGCCCGTCCGACCTCGCGGAATAGAAACAACATCATGAAGTTCCTGCCCCGCGCCCTTCTGCTTACCTGCGCGCTGCTTGGCGCGGGTTGCTCGATGCCTAACGCGAAGCGCGATGCCGACGATCAGCAGCGTCGGCTCATGGACGACACCGATGAGCGCAAGGCGCGCCTGCAGGCGCGCGGCACGCTGAGCCCGCAGGAATATGAGGCCATGGCCCTCAAGATGGGATGGACGACCAAGAGTAAGGACGGCCTCCCGGCTGCGCCCACGACCGAAGAACTCGAGAAGCGTGTCAAAGCCGCCGAGACGAATCGCTGATGGCTTACGTCCTGCGTCGCCTGTTGGAGATGGTCCCGGTGCTGCTCGTCGTGGTAGTCGCCACCTTCTTCCTCGCGCACGCGGTCCCGGGCGGGCCTTTTGACAAGGATCGTCCCCTGCCGGCGGAAGTGAAGGCGCGGCTCGAGCAGTACTACGGCCTTGATCAGCCGGTCCATGTCCAGCTTGGGAATTACATCGTCAGGCTCGCACAGGGCGACCTCGGTCCGTCCATCAAATATCCCGGCTGGTCCGTCCGCGAGGTCATCGGTGCGCGCATTGGCGTCTCCGTCTCACTGGGCCTCGTCGCCTTGCTGCTCGCGGTGCTCATCGGAGTGCCCGTCGGCGTGCTCGCCGCTTCGCGGCCCAATAGCTGGCTCGATCGCGTGCCGATGGGCTTCACGCTCGTGGGCATCTGCGTGCCATCGTTTGTGCTCGGCCCGATCCTGGCGCTCATCTTCTCGCTCGGCCTGGGCTGGCTGCCGCCGTGCGGCTGGGGTTCGGCGATCCACTATGTGTTGCCTGCCTGCACGCTGGGGCTGATCACCGCTGCGCCGCTGGCGCGTCTCACACGCGGTTCGCTCATGGAGGTGCGTTCACTGGATTACGTCCGCACCGCCCGGGCCAAAGGCGTGCCGCCGCTCCGCGTTTGGTTTGTGCATGCACTGCGTAACGCGCTGCTGCCTGTCGTCACCTACCTCGGGCCTGCCGCCGCCGGCCTCGTCTCGGGCTCCTTCGTCATCGAATCGCTCTTCGACGTCCCGGGTCTGGGGCGCCTCTTCGTCACCGCCATCATCAATCGCGACGTCATGCTGATCCTCGGCACGACGATCGTCTACGCGGCGGCGCTACTCTTCCTTAACCTCGCGGCCGACCTCGCCATCGCCGCCCTAAACCCCAAGGTAGCCCGCGACCGATGACCGCGCCCGTCGTTGTATCCCTCGCCTCCGAAAGTGGCTGGCAGCGCTTCCTGAAGGATCGCGCGGCCGTCTGGTCGGCGTGTTTCCTCCTGTCGATCTCCGCGGTCTGCTTCCTGTCGCCGTGGATTTCGCCGTATCCGTACATGGAGCAGAACCTCGCGCACAGCGCGATGGCCCCGTCGTCGGCGCATTGGCTCGGCACGGATCTTCTTGGCCGCGACGTCCTTTCGCGCCTGCTGCAAGGCGGCATGATCTCACTCTTCGTCGGCTTCATCACCAGTTTGGTCTCATTGATTCTGGGTGTGTGCTTCGGTGCTTTTGCTGCAGAGGTCGGTGGTCGGATAGAGGATGTCATGATGCGCTTCGTCGACATCGTGAGTACCCTGCCGCTGACTCTTATCGTGATTTTGTGTACCGTATATGGAGACAGCATGGTCGATATTTTACTCTCACTTTTACCCGATTATGCCCACAGGTGGTTCTCGGGGGTTCCCGTTATCTTCGATGGGGTTCCTTTTATGCTCATCCTGGCTGTCGGCGGTGTCTCGTGGCTGACCATGGCGCGTATTATTCGCAACCAGACCCGCGAGATGAAGGCTTCGCAGTTCGTGCAGGCCGCCGAATCGCTCGGCCAGTCGCGCTGGGGTATCTTCCGCCGGCACTACCTGCCCAATCTCGCCGGCACCATCGCCGTGTGCGCGACGCTCACCGTCCCAGGCGTCATGCTCCTCGAGGCCTTCGTGAGCTTCCTGGGGCTCGGCGTGAAGGCCCCGATGACCTCCTGGGGCCTAATGATCAAGGAAGGGGCTGACATCATGGAAGAGTGCCCTTGGCTGCTGATCTCTCCTTCCATCGTCTTCGCGCTTACGCTGCTCTCCCTTAACTTCCTCGGCGATGGCCTGCGCGACGCCTTCGATCCGCGGTCCTCTCGCAGGTAACCCATGCCACTACGCCGCTACATCGTCATCAAGCCCGACGGAGCCGAGGGGGATGAATTCGAGGCCGATCTTCCGCCGGCGGCGCCTGACTTCACGCATCACCCCGTGACCAAGGAGCCGTGTCGCCGGGTGCTCGAGTCGCCCACGCTCACGACCAAGTACGGGGAGGGCGCCATGAAGCAGGGCCTGAGCGACAAGCGTCTCGCCCAGGCCGGGTTCCAGCGGTTGGAGAAGGACGGCAAGGGTGGCTGGAATAAGCTCAACTGAGCTCCGGACCCTCGGCGACCTCTGTAAATGAATCACCCCGCCGGGTGGCGGGGTGAAGCATCGTCAGGGTGGGCGTTTCCGCCGTGTAAATTAACTTAGGCCTTGGCAGCAGCGGCCGACTCTTCGCGCGCACGCTTCACGAGCGACTTCGCGGTGTCGGACGGCTGGGCGCCGAGTTTGACCCAATGGTCGACGCGCTCGACGTTGATCACCAGACCCGGGGTCTTGCCACGGGCGCGGGGATTGTAGTTGCCGAGGACTTCGACGAAACGGCCGTCACGGCGGATGGCTTGTTCGGCGACGACGAGACGGTAGGTCGGCTCGTTTTTCGTACCGAAGCGTTGGAGGCGGATGCGTAGCATTGGATTTGGAGAAGGTGGTGTGGTTATCGCCCTTAGAGGGTTCTCAAAAGACGGATGTGCAAAAACGCAGGAGGGAGGGAGCGAGTCAAGCATTCCCCAGAAGGTTTTGTTAAAAAATCACCTGCACCCGCCAGGCCCTTCGTTAAAACACACATAACAAGCCACTGTTAATAAGTGGGTTAGGCTGTATCCTGCGTATAGGGGGGCGGGAGGCCTTTCCTCCGGCTTCCTGTTTTGGCCTCGGATCCGGGCACAAAAAACCCCGCCTGTTGGCGGGGTTTCGGGGAAGCCGGAGAGGGCTTACTTGGCAGCAGCGGCCGCGGCAGCAGCAGCGGCGTGCTCGGTCGGGTCGAAGCGCTTTTCTTTGACCTTGGTCGCCGACTTGCCCTGGCGATCGCGGAGGTAGAAGAGGCGGGCTCGCATGACCTGCGAAACGCGTTCGACTTC